>NZ_JBSQBM010000021.1:0-119168 GCF_059417685.1 Paenibacillus sp. LT-B23
CGTTGACTCAGCTTGTCGCCTTACCAACTCTTATATCTTATCATGTCCGAACCAACTTTGCAAGCATTTTTTTAAATCTTTTTTTGTAACATTCGCTCGCAATATTGTATTTCTTGGCCGGAATTAGAATATATCATAGACCAAATAAGTTTGCAAGCATTTATTTCATTAATTCTCGAAAATCTCTATTTGTTATTCATTCTTCTTCTATTATACTCTCCACCCTCTTTCGCATCATGAATAACCAGAACAAAAAAGAACCTCGCTCCCTGAAACAACAGGGAAGGAGGTTCTGTACTGCCAAGAGCTTTTTCAGGTGATATCTAGTTGCTATTCCGAGCCCATAAAGGCAAAACGGATCACAACAATAACAGCAAGCACCCACATGAGCCAGTGAACTTTAACTTTGTTGCTGGTAAACAGGTTACTGAATACAGCCAGAACCACGTAAGACAAAATGCCAGCAGAAATACCATTAGCGATTCCGCCTGTAAAAGGCATCAGAACGATGGTCAGGAACGCCGGGAACGCCAGCAGGAAATTATCCCAATCGATGTTACGAACCTGGCTCATCATCAGCACACCAACGATAATCAACGCTGGAGCAGTAGCAGCGGAAGGCACAACCAGTGCCAGCGGTGCGATAAAGAGAGCGAGCAGGAATAAAATGCCTGTCGTTACAGCAGTCAGACCCGTACGCCCGCCTTCTTCTACCCCTGCGGAGCTTTCCACGAATGCTGTAATAGTACTTGTACCCAATACTGCACCGGTACTTACACCAACAGCATCCACCAGCATAGCTTTACCGATGATTTTCTCGCCTTTTTTCTTATCCTTCATTATACCTGCTCGGGTAGCCGTGCCCACCAGTGTACCAAACGTATCAAACAGCTCTACAAATGTGAAAATGAAAATGATATCAAACAGACCGATATGCAAAGCAGCCTTCAAATCCAACTGGCCCACTGCCAGATTACTAAAATCAGGAATCCAGTGACCTGTTGTCAAACTGCTCAAATTCGTTACGCCCATTGGAATACCAATCAATGTAGTAGCTACGATACCAATCAACAAAGCACCTTTGACCCGAACAACCATCAGCGCTGCGATAATGAGCAAACCGATCAGCGCCAGAAGCGCATCCTTTTGATGAACCAGACTACCCAGAATCAGATTAAAAGCATGACCCGGAACCGGCTGACCTACATCCGTCCCTGGAACGATACTTACCATAACCAGATTACACAGCTTAAAACCAACAATGGTAATAAACAAGCCGATCCCCACTGTAATAGCAGTCTTTAGATTTTCCGGAACTGCAACAAGCAACATCTGTCTCACTCGTGTCACGGTTAAAATCAGAAAGACGATACCGGATATAAATACAGCGCCAAGTGCCGCTTGCCAAGTAATCATACCGTTGGAACTCAAGACTACGGTCATAAAATAAGCATTCAAGCCCATACCCGGAGCCATGCCGATGGGCACATTAACGAACAATCCCATCAGAATAGTGATTAGTCCTGCACCTACCGCAGTGGCAAAAAAGACGGCTTCGCTGGGCATCCCTGCTCCAGTCGGCCCCAAAAAGGTATTGTTGACCACCAAAATGTAAGCCATGGTCATAAAAGTAGTAATCCCCGCAATAATTTCTGTGCGGACGTTCGTTCCATGTTCCTTTAATTTAAAGAAACGCTCCATGAGTCGTAATTCCTCCTACGCAAAGCATACTCGTATTGTTATCGTTCATTTGCTGTAATATTCGCATTCATAAGCGCTATATTACATCCGTTATTTTAGGCCGTCCCCTACTGCTTGTCAACACAAAAAGCGAATGTTGCAATTTAATCACATATGTATTGTTCGGAAAATAGAAATCCCGCCAAGCTGTTATATAGCTGACGGGTTATCAATTAGGCGAATCAGATATTTTTGTACTTATCAAAGGCATTCGCGGTGTCCGGTATATTTTCCAGATAAACGATCTTCCCTTCTGCATCCAGCCGAGCTTTGTCCACTCCTGTAAGTGTATACACTTCGCCTGTTGCTCTTTTGCCGCATACCGCCCATTTGGTTTCATAGGCACCCGATTCTCCGGGAACCGGCTTCCAGCCCTCATACATATGCTTGATGTCGAGTGTTCCTTCAAAGAACATGTCCAAGAAGCTTTTCCAGCTATCCATACCTTGTTTCCGGTCACCGTTCAGCACGAACTCAATTTCGTTGGAGAAAAGGCTGATTAATTGCGCTTTGCTTTTCTCATCATCTCTTGCCAAATCATAATAGTAAAAATAATCTTCCAGGATCTTCATCGTGTTGTATAATTCCTTTCGTGTTGCGCCTCGTTATATGTGTTCTTATGAAAAGGTAATGGCAATTTTACCGACAGCATGGTGGGTTTCGCTTAGAGCATGTGCTTCATACAGACCTTTTTGCGAAAATGGAAACGTAGCTCCTACCACCGACCTTACTTTTTTCTGCTCTAACAGGTCAGCAATTTCCTGTAGCTGCTGTCCGTTGGGCTCCAGCCATATATTTTTGGCCGTTACGTCTTGCTCCTTGACCAATTCTTCGTCAAAATTACTAACGATGGATATGATCCGTCCGGTGTGTTTTTTCAGAACTTTAAAGCTGTTTTTCTGAACATCTCCACCCATCGTATCGAATACAACGTCCACATCGGACAATACATCCTCGAAACGGGTCGTACGGTAGTCAATAATTTGATCGGCTCCTAATGAAGCAAGCAGCTCATGATTGCGCTCGCTGGCTGTCGTAATGACATAGGCACCAGCTTGTTTGGCAAACTGGATAGCGAACATGCCGACACCGCCTGCGCCTGCGTGGATCAATACCTTTTCACCTTTGGCCAGTTGACCATGTGTAAAGAGTGCCTGCCAGGCTGTCAGTCCCGCTAACGGAACAGATGCGGCTTCCTCCCATGAGATCGAGGCAGGTTTACGCGCCAGCAAATGGTCATCCACTAAGGTATACTCCGCATAAGTACCAAAGCGTGTCGTGTCCGGACGAGCAAATACCTCGTCTCCCACTTTCCAATCAGTTACCTGGCTGCCTACTTCCGAGATGGTCCCGGCAACATCCCAGCCCAGGATAATCGGAAACTCCCAATCCATCATTTGCTTCAAATAACCTTCACGCAGCTTCCAGTCAATCGGGTTAATGGAGGTAGCTGCTACTTTCACAACGACCTGATGGGCCTGTGGCTTAGGATTGGGTACATCTCTTTCCTTCAGTTCATCCTTGCTTCCGTAGCGTTCAATGACGATAGCTTTCATATTCAGTTCCTCCTCGCATATTTTACATATTCTTCACATTGGTAGACATGCGCTGTAATACATTTGTCAAAGAAACAATCTCCTCATCCGCAAACTCACGTAGCAGCTTGTCCTGAAAGGCTTGTCTTTCCTCTGACAAAACTTGCAACTCTCGAACCCCTGATTCTGTTAGACAAATATAGGTCACACGCTTATCCTGTTCTTTTTTGCTGCGGATAATCAGACCTTCCTCCTCCAGCCTTTTCAGATGCCGGGTTACCGCCGCTCCGTCCAGAACCAGCAAATGCTGAAGCTCCAACTGACTCAATTCCTGACGTTGATCAATGTGATACAAAATCTCAACCTTGGTAAAGCTCGTTTTTAACTGCGCTTCAAAAGCTGTATTCATTTCTTTACACAAAAGATGCATGCGGTAAAACAATTGGCTTTTTTCAGAGCAATGTTCGATGGTAGCTCCTCCTCGCAATTACTTGACTTATCAATTGATATGTCAATTATTATACACCTCTATTGAAAATATTCAAGCTTTGTGATGAGTGGTTTTCTGTGTCAGTGGTTTATAGAAAACACTCAGACAATAATAGAAAATACTCAAGCTAAACGACCCGCCTGAGTATTTTCACTTCGGTGTCCCGCTATAGTTCGGAGTAATACAATTGAAAAAGAGTCGTGGTGTATCTGTTCACAGCTGCAATGATCTCTATAGGTTATAGCGTGTTCATAAATCCAATAATACGAGCTGCCAGCCGCTCATGACCTACCTGATTTGGATGCAGACCGTCAGGAATACCGTTTTCCCCGGTAAAATACATCTGTTTGTGAACAGGCAGCAGGGGTTGAATTCCGGCGATGTTCCACAGGTCGCAGCACGGAAAAGAATACAGCGAAGCCACATCTCTCACAGCCTGCGCATACGCGCTATACACTTGTCCCGTGACTGCATTGGGCAAATGTTCGGGAACCGCATCACTTGATCCGTGGGGCGGTGTCAAAAAGATGATCAGCTTGTCCGGGTAACGGTTAATTAATCCCTCGGCAATATGCTTGAGCGCGCCATAAAATGTTCGCGTTTCCGTCGATGTTATGCCTAAATGACCGAACGGCGTTTCTCCCATGGAAAAATCATTTCTTCCACCCATAAAAAAGATCACATCCGCGTGAGCATTCATTTTTTCATATCGCTCACACATCGGCTCAAAGCCCCCGCTGGTTACACTGCTACCGGATATGCCGTGATTCTCAAAGCTTTGAAAGCCCAAGGCGTCGCTGACGATGTGTGGGTAAGGCTTTTCCCCATCCTTTAATTCATAACCAAAAGTAATGCTATCCCCCAAAAATACTGCATGGCTTCCCTGGTACTTGTCCTGATCAGTAGTCATTTGATCCTCTCCTATCCCTTAGATCGTATTATTGATTTCAATAAATTTATGTTCAATTGATGTCATCTTGTGGTTGGGACGGGTTATTAAATATGTATCTATGTAGCCGAAGGTTGGGGGGGTGGACAAATAGGATTTTACATTAAATTGCCGTGCCAGCTTTTTGGACATCAAGGTGATTCCCATTCCCATCAAAACAAACTGCACCATCGTATCAAACACCCCTACCTCCACAACCTCGCCATGAGTCAATTGCATGTCCTGATACATCTTCTCCAATTGCGTAAGATACAGGCAGCCATCCGATAGCACGATAATAGTGGCTCCTTGCAGCACCTGTCTGAGCTCTGAGCCTTCATGGATGCCCTTCCCCACCAGTACCAGATCTTCACGACAACATTTTTGATAATGAATATACGGGCTGGTGGAATAACCTGTGACGAAGGCAATATCGAGTTCACCTTCGAGGATCAACTGCTCTATTTCCGTGGTAGTGCCCGTTTTTAATGTCACAGAAGCCTGTGGGTACAGCTCATATACCTTCGTAAGCGCTCTTGTTGTTTCCCCCGCCACGATGGACTGCATCGTGCCAATGCGCAGCTTTTCCTCCTGCGGTCTCATTTTCATCTCTGTGTCTTGCCATAGCAACAAAATTTGCTTGAACTGAGCGTACAAGGTTTCTCCTGCGGGGGTCAGCTCCATTCCACGAGGTTTTCGGTAAAATAACGCTGTGCCGTAATGGGCCTCCAGCTTTTTTATTTTGGCCGTCATATTCGATTGCAGGTGATTCAGCTTTTTGGCTGCTTCCGTAAGGCTCCTCAATTCTGCTACTGAAACGAATGCCTGCATGTTCTCAATATCCACGTCTCCACCTCCCATCAAATAAAATGATAGCTATATCACAAACAAGCATTATTATTTATGTGTTAAGTGTATTATATTGGCCTTGGGCACTATTTTCCAGCCACATTTAAAATTTAGGAGGGTTCCGCAGCATGATGAAAAAGAAGATACGTGCAGGAGTGGTCGGGGGATCAATGAATAACAAATGGGCCAGTCAAACTCACATTCCGGCTTTGCTAAAGCATCCGAACCTTGTTATCACAGCCATTGGTACTTCTCGTATAGAGAGTGCACGAAAAAGTGCGGATGAAATAGGTGCGGTACTGGCCTTTGATGATGCTCAAAAACTTGCAGCTTCCGAAGACGTGGACATGGTGGTGGTGAGCGTCAAGGTTCCCCATCATTACCGGCCAGTCATGGCGGCGATTCAAGAGAGAAAGCATATTTTCTGTGAATGGCCCTTGGGGGCAAATACTGCGGAAGCTACCGAAATGGCTAAGGCGGCGGAACAGGCGGGCATTCATCATACCGTCGGCTTGCAGGCACGACAGGATCTTGAAGTGCAAACGATGAAAAAGCTGGTGGAAGACGGAACGATTGGTGAAATTGTGTCCTGTCATATGCAAGTAGCTACTCGAGGTAAAGGAGGACGAACAGATCAGGATACGGCTTATTTGCTGAATAGAGCCAATGGCGCCAATCTGCTGACGATTAACGGTGGGCACGCCCTGGACGCGCTGCAATACATCGTTGGTGAATTTCGTGAGCTATCGGCTCTTACAGCATCCCGTTACAACCAAGCCACTATTCAGGAAACGGGTGAAGTCATTCCCAAGGATACAGCCGATCAGATTTTGATTCACGGATTGTCGGAAAAGGGAGCCCCATATCAGTTCACATTCAGGGGGGAGTGAATCCAAAATTCGAGCTGGAGATTCAGGGAAAAAAGGGCGTTTTGCGTTTGGCTCAGCATCCTTCGCTTGGGCATGTTCAATTTGGCAATCTAACGCTCGAAAAACTTGTGTATGATCCAAACAGTAAGCAGAGTCATGCGCCTAATGGCCATTTTGAACCAATCAATTTAGTTCATGAGCCTGTTAGCGGCCTGGATTTCCCTAAAGAAGGGGTAACTCTGAATGTAGCCCAGGCTCACCATGTATTTGTCGAGGATATTTTGACTGACACCCGTCTCGCTCCCGATTTCAACCATGCCTTAAAGCTGCATCAGCTACTGGACCGCATTGAAGAATCGGCAACGACTGGAAAAAAGATCATGTGGTAAAAAGGATATCATTAGAACAACAAAACCTTTAAACAAAAGAACCTTCAAAACCACGAAGGATGTGGAGTTGACGGTTTTGTTGTCTTGTTACCGATGTCATTCATGCAAGCATCAATGTGCTTGTCCGCCTTCCCTAACCCTGTAAACACAGTTTCTTCCCCCCGCCAAAATATACTCTACCCGTTCGATATGAACATTATCTCCAAGAATGGTTTCAAATAAATGTAACTCATTCTTACATAACCCGGTACAAGCAGCAGCAGCTTCACAGATCGGACAATGCTTTTCGATAAACAAAAGACTCCCATCGCCTTGCTCCTTGACCTCGGCCATATAGCCTTCGCTTGTTCGAATATCGGCTAGTTTCTCCAGCTTCTCTCTTACGCCCGATGCGTTACCAAGATGCTGAAGATATTGCTCTTGCATATTCTTATTCCTCACAGACAACAGCTTTTCTAGCCCCTCGTTTCCGAAAGCCTCTCTCATCGAATTGATCAGACTGACTGACAACTCAGAATATCCGTTTGGAAAAAAACGATCAGCCTCAGGCGTTAATCTCCAGAGCTTTGTGGGTCGTCCCATGGGACGGGCCTCTTCTTCGTAAGTAACCAATCCTTCTTCTTTGAGAGCATTTAAATGTTGACGAATAGCCATACCAGATAACAAAAATTTGGAGGATAGTGTCGCAACATCCATTCCACCTTGCTGCTTTAGCAGATCAATGATCCCTCTCCGGGTACCAGTTGATGAATCCTTATTCGTTTGATTGCGGCTCATGGTGAACCTCCTTTTGAAAGCGACTGGATCTACAACACTCTCTACATTTTAAATAAAAATGTTGACAAAGTCAAAGTTAAACTGTAGTTTGAACTTTATAAACAAAAATGTTTACTAAGTATCCGGATATGAAGTATACATAAAAAATTTCTTGGAGGTCACATTTCATGTCGTCTAATCCTCAAAGTATTTTCAGCCCGCGTTATATTGCACTGTCCATAGGAATTATCCTGTCGGTGATGGCAGTTGGATTCGAGGGCTTATCGGTAACCACAATTGCCCCTTCCATTGCTGGCGACTTGAACGGCCTTGACCTATTTGGCTGGATATTCAGCACATATCTGCTTGCGCAGATTATCGGGACCCTGGTCGTCGGTCGGATCATTGATAGAAGAGGACCTGCAGCACCGTTCACTTTCGCACTTCTTTTGTTTATCGTCGGGCTGATCGCTGCCGCAACAGCAGGCGATATGTATACCATGATAGGGTCACGAGCCATGCAGGGTTTAGGTGCCGGCGCTATGATGACTTGCGTGTACACTGCAATATCCTTAAGTTATCCCGATGAATTACGTGCCAAAATACTCGGAGCATTCGGTACTGCCTACGTTCTTCCGTCCATGCTTGGTCCATACGTTGCCGGTCTTATCGCAGATCAGTGGTCCTGGCGGTTTGTTTTCTGGGGAATATTACCGATCTTGGTTGTTTCAGCATTGCTAAGTTTACCTGCTTTTAGGAAATTAAAGACAGAGAGAACACAAGGGGACAACGGAGCTAAAGCTACATGGTTGGCGTTACTATTAACGATAGGTACGGGGATTTTCTTAATTGGTCTTAGCATGCTGCCGATAATTACAGGGTTTGTTTTAGTCATTATCGGCTTAGTGCTAATGGTATATCCGCTGGGCAAACTGCTACCCAAGGGAACTCTTGCTTTCCGAAAAGGCATGCCAGCTATTCTAGCAACACGTGGGCTGTTCTTCGCTGCCTATACCAGCACACAGAATTTCTTGGTATTGGCTTTAATAGATGTGAAAGGTATTACTCCTTCTCAGGCCGGATTAATTGTAGCGAGTGCTGCACTGAGTTGGTGCGTCATTGCTTATCTGCAAGGACGTTGGGATTCGGCAGACCAAGGTCGTGGACGTCATACAAGAATTATACTGGGTGTGCTACTGCTTGCATTTGGGATTGCCTTCGTATTTTGGGTACCTGTTGTAACTGTTGCCGTTGCGGTTATTGGACAAATCATAGCTGGAATCGGAATCGGATTGGCACATCCTATTAGCGGCGTTGTGGCATTTTCCCAAACAGGGGAAGAAGGTGTTGGAAAAACTTCGGCAAATTTGCAATTTGCGGATTCTTTTACACCGGGCGTGGTTATCGGAATAGGCGGTTCCATCCTTGTTGTTTGTCAATCTGCTGGGATGTCACTGCAATCAGGATTAATTGTAACGATGGGTTTTCATCTTTTGTTAATCGTAATGAGTTTATTCGCTAGCACTCGGATTACACCAGCAAACTGAACTAATAAACAGATGAGGAATCCACAATGTTTACCACTTTAAAATCGAGTATTGACGTAACCGTTCCTTGTCCTTTAAGACATGGAACGGCTACGTAATTAGAACAAAAGGAATCAGTCTTCTGTCTATCTAAGCTGATCATGAGAAGGAGGGTATATCAATAATATGTTGACTACAGATACTGAGAAACTTTTTACAGCTTATCGTATAATCGGGACTAAATGGATTATTCATATACTATTTTCCCTTTCTCAAGGTCCAAAGCAATTTAGCGAAATTTCCGAAAATGTTCCTTCCATTTCGGAAAGCATCCTCTCTAAGCGTTTAAAAGAGCTTCAAAACGATAATTTGGTTAAAAGAACTGTAAGTTTGACACGCCCCATACAAACTATTTATGAATTAACACCAAAAGGATCTGCTCTTGCTACATTCATACCCTGTTTAATAGACTGGGTTAACAATGCAGCTAAAAAAAATGAAGTTCCAAGGAGGAATTACTACGATGATACAGGTCAGTGAAGCAGCATTCGAAAAAATCGTCGAAATCTTATCAAGTGCTAATGCCCTAAATTCTTTCCTTAGAATAGGCGTTGATGAGGGGGGATGCAGTGGTCTATCCTATTCTCTTATCGTGGATGAGCAGAAAACAGAAGGTGATATCTTATTAAATAAAGGTGAATTTAGTATCTTGGTTCACACTAATAGTATTAAATATATTGAAGGTCTTCAAATTGACTATGAAGAAAGCGGTATGTTAGGCGGTTTCACCTTGAATAACCCTAATGCAAGAGCTTCATGTGGATGTGGAGCTAGTTTCAGAATGGAAAATTATCGTGGCGAAGTTAAAAAATGCGATTGAAAAAAATTGGAAAGGGGAATAGATTATTTATGTCATTTGTAGTATCTGAAAAAGCTATCCATTCTTTTAAAAATGACTGGGATTTAGAAGAGGGCCAATATATAAGAATTTATGCGAAATATGCAGGTGGAGGCTCAGAAGCATTCTCTATTGGTATAAATTCAAGCGCTACACCAATTGATCCAGCTTTAGTTAAATCTATTGGTGGATTTTATTTCTTTATTGAAAAAACTGATGCTTGGATTTTGAAGGACGAATTTCTTAAAATTGATAGTAATGAAGAAGGTATATTTTTAAATAAAATCTCATGTTGAGACTATATAGGACGAACTTTTCTAGCTTTTCTTTTAAATCTTACATGTGAGTAACTTAGGGAGAGAATTTCATGAAGATTTTTGAGAATCAAATACCTTTGGAAAAGTTAAAATTAAATGAGCCATTAAAAAACTACACTTATGTAAGGATAGGTGGTAAAGCAGACATGCTTATCCATCCAACAGTGAAAGAAGAAATTATAAAAATCTTGGAAATTGCCAAAATACATCAAATACCTCTGACTGTCATTGGAAAAGGATCAAATATAATTATTAAAGATAGTGGAATAAGAGGAGTAACTCTTTCTCTGAGCCATTTCCATCAAATTAAAGTCAGCGAGCACAAGATTATTGCACAAAGCGGTGCAAATATTATAGATGTCTCAAGGATCGCTTTGGATAACACCTTAACTGGTCTAGAGTTTGCATGTGGAATACCAGGTAGTACAGGAGGCGCCTTATATATGAATGCGGGTGCTTATGGCGGTCAGATTGCGGATGTTGTCCAAAGTGCGAGTGTTATTACTAAAGATGGAGAAATTATGAATATAACCCGAGAAGAAATGAAACTTGGTTATAGAAATAGTATCTTCAAAACGGATAAATATATAATACTTGAGGTCGAGTTTAAACTCGAAAAAGGGAACAAGGATGTAATTTCCAGTAAGATGAAGAAATTAACTTTGAAAAGAGAAGCTAAACAACCTCTCCAGTATCCCTCTTGCGGAAGTGTATTTAAACGTCCAGAGGGACATTATGTAGGAAAACTCATTCAAGAATGTAACTTACAAGGAACTCGCATTGGAGGAGCTGAAATCTCTACTAAGCATGCGGGTTTTATCATTAATGCAAATAATGCTACCGCCGAGGATTATTTAGAATTAATAAAATTAATAAAAAATAGAGTACACGATAAATTTAATATTTATTTGGAGACGGAAATAATTATTTTGGGAGAATAATTTCTGTTTATTAGGCATTTTAAATTAGTAGTTCACCTTATTATGCTTAAAAAGCATCAAATATTGAAGAGTAGACAAAGGTAACGGACTAAGTACACTGCATAGCTGATTATATGAATATCTAATAAAACTCCTGAATATATTTTTTGATATGAAGGGGTGTCACATCCTCAGTTTCAGACACCCTTCCCGACCTAGAATTTTTGAGTAAGCCTGAAATCCTCGATTATCTCATTGATTTTGATCATAAAAAATACTCCCTTCTATTTGCTAAATAACGCAGATAAAAGAGAGTAATTTTTTTGTACTCTATTGTTGCAGGTGTGCGTAGAACATCAGGATTTACGAGCGATTAACACCATCCATCATCCCTGCCTATTCCCACTCAATGGTAGCTGGTGGTTTGGAGGTGATATCGTACACGATGCGATTGACGTTGTCGACCTCATTGACGATACGTACCGAAATCTTCTCCAACACATCCCAAGGGATACGCGCCCAGTCGGCGGTCATACCGTCGATAGAGGTTACTGCACGAATGCCCACAGTGTAAGAATACGTACGAGCGTCGCCCATAACGCCAACACTCTTCATATTCGGCAAAGCGGTGAAGTATTGCCAGATTTCCCGGTCCAGACCGGCTTTGGCAATCTCCTCGCGCAAAATATAATCTGATTCACGAACAATGGTAAGCTTGTCCTCTGTGACTTCACCCAGCACGCGAATGGCAAGACCCGGACCCGGGAATGGCTGACGCCATACAATCTCAGGTGGCAGTCCGCATTCTTCCCCGACTTTACGCACTTCGTCCTTGAATAACGCATTTAGTGGCTCGATCAACTTGAACTTCATGTCTTCCGGCAAGCCACCTACGTTATGGTGCGATTTGATCGTCTGTGCCGTGGCTGTTCCACTCTCTACAATATCCGTATACAGTGTGCCTTGTGCCAGGAATGTAAAATCGTCGAATTGCTTGGATTCTTCCTCGAACACATAGATGAACTCGTTACCGATGATTTTACGTTTTTGTTCCGGATCATCGACTCCTGCCAGCTTGGACAGGAAACGCTCACGTGCGTCAATTTTGACAACCTTCATATCAAATTTACCAACGAACGTCTCCATTACACTTTCAGCTTCGCCCTTGCGCAGCAGTCCATGGTCAATGAACATACATGTCAGTTGATCACCAATCGCTTTATGAATGAGCATTGCTACAACGGAAGAATCCACACCGCCACTTAAAGCGCACAATACTTTTTTGTCGCCTACCTGCTGGCGGATTTCACGGATCTGGTCCTCGATGAACGACTCCATCGTCCATTTGCCTTCACAACCGCATACTTCATAGAGGAAGTTGCTAATCATCTCATTACCATGGATGGAATGACGCACCTCTGGATGGAATTGTACCGCGTACAGATTCCGCTCCGGATGGCTCATTGCTGCAATCGGCGCACTTTCCGTTCCTGCATCCAGTTTAAAGCCGGATGGCAGATCCGTAACATGGTCTCCGTGGCTCATCCATACGGTTTGACGAGATTCCAGCCCTTTGGCCAATCTTGTATCCTCATTGAATTGCACGTCTGCTTTTCCGTACTCACGCTTGCCTGCACGTTCTACCTTACCGTCTAGTTGGTGAGCCATCAACTGCATACCATAGCAAATACCGAAAATAGGAATTCCCAGATCATAGATTGCCCGGTCGACTTGAGGGGCATTTTCTGCATATACGCTGGAAGGTCCACCTGAGAAAACAATCCCTTTCGGTGCCAGTTCTCTCAGCTTCTCCGCAGGCGTATTGTATGGAAGGAGCTCGCTGTACACGCCGAGGTCCCGTATTCTTCTTGCGATTAACTGGTTGTATTGTCCTCCAAAGTCGAGAACTACAACGATTTCATTAGGCTTATTCATTACCGTGCCTCCCTCAATTGTTCGTTTCATTATACGCAACGATAAAACAAGACGTCAAGAAATCAACCGGAGTTGAGCGGACATGAAAAGATTGTTAAAATGAATTAATTCTAAATTATGAATCTGTTCGTAGGAGTGTAAACGATGGATGTGCTGAAATGGATCGCGCAATTGTTCGAAGAATACGGATACGGCGTCCTTTTTTTCGGCTTGCTGCTGGAATTTATTGCTTTACCTTTTCCCGGGGAAACCACAATGGCTTATGCGGGATATCTCTCCTATTTGGGTAGGCTGGATTTTGGAAAGCTGGTGCTGCTGGCCTTTTTAGGCACAACCATCGGAATGACCATTACCTACTTTATCGGGAAATGGGCCGGACTCCCCTTTATCCAGAAATACGGCAAATGGGTTTTGTTATCGCCGGACAAGCTTGAAAAGACGCAAAAATGGTTTCAACGTTACGGGTACTGGCTCATTTTTCTCGGATATTTCATTCCTGGCGTCCGGCATTTTACCGGCTATTTTGCGGGTATTATTGCCCTTCCCCTGCGTAAATTTGCCATGTATGCGTACAGCGGCGCCCTGTTCTGGGTTATCCTGTTTCTAGGTATCGGTAAGGTGTTCGGTCCGCAATGGGATGCCATGTTCCATTTGGTGGAGCTGTATGCGCTGCGAATCGTCGCCATCATCGGCATTATCCTTCTGCTATATATCGTTTACCGCTGGAGATCCTTCCTGTTTGGTTCTTTCCGCAAGTCCGATAAATCAGTAAAAACCAGTAGCAAAAACGATACGGAATAATTAGATTCCCGCTGCCTTACGGCTGCGAGCCCTTATATAGTAAATTGATATCATGATAGATATCAAGATAAATCCAGCGCCGCCAATCAAACCTAACATACGCGGCTCTATGATTTCCACCGCCACCCCGGCTCCAAACATGGATAAGCCGATAATTCCTTGACTCCACGCTGTCAGCATGCCCAATAATGGCCCCTGTACATGCAGCGGAGTCTCTCGCATGAATAGTGTATCCAAACAGATTGCTCCCACCCCGCCTGCCAACGAAATGAAAAAGTAAATGGCGACCGCCGCCCATGCATGTTTAATTCCACTTAACTCCATGAGCAAAATTCCCTCCAATAGTAGACATACCAGTCCTCCGCTCAATAAAGAACGGCTGAATAGGCGCCCCAGTGCATAACTGGCAACCAGGCCCGCACCCAAAGCGGCGTAAAACAGTCCAATCCCGGCATCCCCCAGCTTAAACTCCTGCACGGCATATACACTGATCAGCACATTATCAATCCCATTGAGGAATGGAACCAGTAGCTCGAATGCAATTACGACTTGGAGCGGAAGCGACATACGGATGCATTGCAGTATTTGTGACCTACCGAGGATTCGATCATCGAAAGACGTCCGACTTCCACGTGATTCAGTATGAGCATCCTCCCTATTTACTTCCTCCTTGGTGACGGATGGGAATGCAATATTGCAGACGATCAGACCTGCAACGAAAAAGCTGGCGGAATTGAGCATAAATGCGGCCTGTGGACCAAAAAGCGCGGATACGATGCCTCCAGCAGCGGCGCCAATCACCAATACCAGTCCGCTCATCACCTGCTCCAGACTGTTCACCCGCAACAAATCCGACGGTCGAACCAGCAGCGGGATGGACGACTTACGGGCTGGAGCGTACAGCGCTTCCCCACAGGCTAACAGGGTACTGACTCCATAAACAATCCACATATCCTCATTGCTGTGAACACTTAAAAAGACAAGGGCTACTCCACCTCTCAGCAGATCCGTGGTCATCATAAATGTGCGTCTGGACATGCGGCTGATAAGCACACCTGACACGGGTGAAAGAATTAAAAAAGGAATCACCCTTAATCCCAGCATAATCCCCACGCTGAGTCCCGAGCCAGTAAGCTGATAAATCAGGGCCAACAAAGCGATTTGGCAGAAGCGGTCTCCAATTCCGTTAATGATGCCAGCCACGAATAACTTTCTGTATTGCTTGTATACCATGTGCTTCAGCTCCAAGTCGATATGATCCACTAATTATATATTAATCTAATTAGTTATATAACTAATTTAAAGGAGTGATTATACAAACGTCAAGCATAAATTCATATATTCAGAGCACACTAAACCAACTAACTCCAATATCGGAGGATTTTACGTATGCAAAATGAGAATAAAAGCTGTCCACTCACTCACGTATCCTCTTGCCTACGGGATAATGTGAATCATATCCAAAGCTCGATTGGAAATAGCGGGGATTTGATTGTCAAAGAGCTACTGTGGATGCAGAAATGGCCAGCAGCCGTGTTTTATATTGATGGTCTGATCAACACTCAATTGCTGCATGATTCTGTACTGCGCTCATTTATGCGGATGGAAATTCATCATGTACCGGAAGGTGCTGAACCGTTCGATTATTTAAAGGATCAGGTGTTGATCGCAGGGCATTCAGGCACTTTGGATGAAATGGATGCGTTATTCAACCGGATGCTATCCGGCGGAATTATCATTTTGCTGGAGGGTTACGCGAAAAGCATTTGGATTGATGCTGTCGGCTGGGAGGATCGAAATGTTAGTGAACCCCAATCGCAGACGGTTGTACGTGGACCCATGGAGGGTTTTACTGAGAATCTGCGTACCAATACAGCTCTGGTTCGCAAGCGAATTCGCGACCCGCGTCTTTGGATGGAAACAAGGCAGATCGGAGAGGTCACACATACCAATGTGGCCGTGATGTTTATCAAAGGAGTCGCGGACGAAGGCGTTATTCAGGAGTTGAGAGAACGTCTGGACCGAATTGATATTGACGGGATTATGGAAAGTGGCTACATCGAGGAGCAAATTCAGGACGCCACCTTTACCCCCTTCCCTACGATATACAACAGTGAACGCCCGGATTCGGTAGCAGCCAGTTTGCTGGAGGGAAAAGTGGCCATATTAGTGGACGGGACTCCGTTTGTACTTCTGATTCCTGCGTTGTTTGTCCAATTTTTCCAGGCGGCCGAGGATTATTATCAACGCGCGGATATCAGTACTTTGTTGAGGATGCTGCGATTTTTGGCTTTTTTCATCGCTCTGCTGGCACCAGCCTTCTATATTGCGGTATCTACCTTTCACCAAGAAATGCTTCCTACCAACCTGTTGATCAGTTTGGCAGCGCAACGGGAGGGTGTTCCGTTTCCGGCCTTTGTGGAAGCGATGCTGATGGAAATTACCTATGAAATTTTGCGTGAGGCCGGGGTGCGTATTCCAAAGACGGTCGGACAAGCGGTATCCATTGTAGGTACGCTGGTCATTGGGCAAGCTGCTGTGGATGCAGGCGTCGTGTCGGCCGCCATGGTTATTATCGTATCCATCACCGCGATCTCCAGCTATGTCATCCCTGAAAACGGGCTGTCCGTTGCGGTACGGATTATCCGGTTCGCCCTCATGATGCTGGCCGCCGCCTTCGGATTTCTAGGTATATTAATGGGCTTGATGGCCCTGTTGCTTCATCTGACCAGTCTAAGATCTTTCGGAGTGTCTTACATGAGTCCGTTCGGCCCTTATGTGCAAAGTGATATGAAGGATACGATCTTTCGCCTGCCTTGGCCGTGGATGGCTACCCGTCCGAATGTGAATCAAGTTCAGAATACGATCCGGCAAAAAAAACAGAGAAAGCGGGCGGGTAAGAAAAAATAATTGGGAAGTGACCGTACATGAAAGCAGTGATCAGCACGATTCTCATACTCAGTCTGCTCGCTTCCCTTCTGACCGGCTGTTGGGACCGCAGAGAGCTTAACGAGATCGGAATTACCGTAGGACTGGGTGTGGATAAGGACGGCGATCAAATCCGTGTGTCGGCACAGGTGGTTGTTCCTTCGGAGGTGGCCTCCAAATCAAGATCAAGTAAAGGAGCTCCTACGGTAACTACCTATGAGGTAACAGCCCCTACTCTTTATGAAGCTATCCAAAAAATGACAGAAATCAGCCCGCGAATCATCTATTTATCACATATCCGTATGCTGATATTTGGCGAGGAATTCGCCAGACAGGGAATCGCCGACGTCGTGGAATCCCTGATGAGAGAACCTTTTGCCAGAACCGACTTTTACATCTGTGTTGCGAGAGGTACGTCTGCCTCCAAAATGCTTCAGGTAGCCACGACATTGGAGAAAATTCCGGCGAACAAAATGTTTGCTTCTATGGATGTCTTATCTAAAACTTGGGCTCCTGTCAGCAAAGTGACTATAGAGCAGCTGATGGAGGAGCTCGTCAGTTCCGAAATACATGCTACTCTGCCCGCCCTCGAAGCTAAAGGAGATTTACCCAAAGGGATAGAGGAAGGTACGGACAATATCAAAACCATTGAACCAACGACAGTTCTGGCTCTTTCCAGCCTGGGTGTGTTTAAAAAGGACCGTTTAATCGGCTGGCTTGATGAAAACGATAGCAAAGGATACAACTATATCCGGGATAACGTGGATACAACGACAGGACATACGGACTGCCCGGAAGGTGGCAAGATCGCTCTGCTGACTTTGAGAAGTTATACGAAAACTAAAGTGTTAATACACAACGGTGAGCCTATAATCCAGATATCCGTAGAAAACATAAGTACGATTAGAGAGAATAGCTGTAAAAAAATGGAGCTTAAAAGTCTGGAAGATATTAAAAAAATCGAGATGGAGAGTAATGCCAAATTGATCGAGATTATGAAGCATTCCGTAGAAACTGTACGTCGCAACTTTAAAGTAGACATTTTTGGGTTTGGACAATTAATTCATCAAACTGATCCCAAGGTCTGGAAAGAACTTAAAAAAGATTGGAATCACACATTTATGAATTTACAGATTGAATATAAGGCAAATACGGAAATTAAGAAAATGGGAGCTATTTTCCAGTCCTTTCAAAAGAAAATGAAGGAGTAAGCCAAATAACTGTTCGAGGCTTTATATCATCCCGAAACGAGCACGATTACGGAAGGAGCATCCCTATGAAGGCCGTCATTCCGGTTTTGTGTATTGCTCTATTGATTGCAATCAAGGACTTGCCCGGCTTATACCGCAAGCATCGCTTTAAGGACATGGTTGTATACATCTTGATGCTCGCATTCGGGGCGTGGTTCAGCACGATCGCTGCTCAGGCAAAGGAAACATCGAGCCCACTAATCTTGATTGAGATGATATATAAGCCGGTAAATAGCCTGTTTTCACATCTATTCAATTTGTAAAAAAGGGGGCCACCAGCGTTGGAAAAAGGCCGTATTAGTGTTGGACAAGTAACGGTTCTCATTATTTTTTGCACAATGGGTGATATGATACTGATCATCCCCAGCATCTGCACCCATATCGCTAAACAGGATGCATGGATCAGTACCCTACTGAGCATACCGGCAGGTATGGCGCTTGTATGGCTTTTGCTGCGTGTACATGAGCTGTATCCCAGCCTTACTTTGATTGAAGCTATAAGGAAAATTCTAGGGAAATGGTTGGCTCCTGTCGTCTCGATATGGTATCTTTTCTATTTCTTGATGTCCGATGCCATATATATTAGGGAATTTGGTGACTTTTATACTACACAAACTTATGTGCTAACCCCGTTAAGGATATTAATGCTGCTGGCAATACTCATGCTGGTATACGCTTTTTTTACCGGAATTGAAACCCTTGCCCGTGCCAGCGAGCTATGCTTGCCTTTCTTTGTAATCGTGACTATTACTGTAGTGGCTTGCCTTATTCCCGAGATTGATTTTTCTAAATTAAAGCCAATTATGGAAACCGGGATTCTCCCTACTATTCATGGTACGCTTCTTGGGGTTAGTTATCCATTTGGAGAATTAGTCGTATTTCTCATGCTTTTCCCCTATGTGAAGCATTCAGCACATTTTAAAAGAAGCATCCTTTTAGGAAGCCTTATAGGCGGAATTCTGCTCAGTCTGTTTGTGATTATGTCTCTTTTTGTTCTCGGCCCTTTTCTAACTGAATATAGCGTGTATCCTTCGTATATGCTCACTGCCAAAATAAACGTGTTCAATTTTTTCCAACGTATGGAGGCCTTTATAGCAGCTATATGGGGATTGTCGCTCTTTTTCAAGAGCTTCCTTTTTTTTTACGCGTTCATATTGGGGACAGCACAGACATTTCGTCTAAAAGATTACCGCCCTTTCAACATGCCTGCGGCAATGCTTGTCTACGGCTTGAGCAGCATGGTTGCACCCAATATCATCTACTATTTTGATACCCTTGTTCCCTTCTGGGTGGATTGGGATTTGACCAACTCAGTCATTATTCCCTTGAGCTTGTGGGGCATTTACGTGATCAGGCAGAAAAGCAAACAATCGTAATGAGGGATTTTATAACATCCTGAGGTAAAAAAGTTGGAGATTACATAGTAAAAACACCCTCTGGGACTGAAAAACAACCAGCGTCCCCAAGGGTGTAAGAATGTTTATGATTTACGCCTGCTCCCGAATGTACTCCAGCGCAGCATCGATATGCCCTTTGACTCTCAAGCCACGCCATTCATGAATTAAAATACCGTCCTCATCGATAAGGAATGTGGAGCGAACGATGCCCATGTACTGCTTGCCATACATCTGTTTCTGCTGCCACACCCCGTACGTTTCAGCCACCTGATGCTCTTCATCGGATAACAGTTGAAAAGGTAGTCCGTACTTGGTAATAAACTTGTCATGCTGCTTGAGTGGATCAGAACTTACCCCCAGAATGACGGTGTTCAAACCCTCGAACTCCCCGTGTTTATCCCGAAAATCACAAGCCTGTGTCGAGCAACTGGACGTCAAATCCTTCGGATAGAAATACAGTAAAACCCTGCTGCCTCTAAAATCAGACAGCTTGACGTTTTTCCCTTCACTTCCCGGCAATTCAAAGTCCGGCGCGGGTTGTCCAATAGCGGTAGATGTCGTGGACATCTCATCATCTCCTATCTTGTGGGGCTCTCATGTGATCCGACCTAAGAACCTGCACCTCTGTAACGCCGAATACCAAAATTCCATGCCAGTAAGCCCAAGGTTAGAAATACAGCTCCCATGACCGGAGTCAAAAGCGCCATATGCTGCATATCCTCCCGATGAAGGAAAAGGGATGCCGGATATACGCCAACAAAAGCAAACGGCAGAATCCAGGTCAGCACAACTTGAATCGCACGGTTATAAATCGTCACCGGATAACGTCCATAGCTCTGCATATTGTACATGAGTGGAATAATTCCTGTTGGCGCGTCCGAAAAGAACGAAATAGAAGTCAATATGGTATAGATTCCCGTATAAATCGCTACGGCACTTAGGCTCATGATGATTAGAGCCGGGATGAACCACCACGCCATATACAAGTCCATTTGCGCCCCGCTGATTCCCATAATAACCAGACCAATCGCCGATCCGACCAACGCGGGCGGGTCTACATTTTCAAGGAAAATCTGGAACAGATTATGCGCAGGACGGGTCATGACCCGATCCAGCTCTCCTTTTACAATATAGCGCTCGCTAAAGTTCCACAGATTGACGAAACAGCTGAATAGTCCGTAAGGTACCATGAAAAAGCCATAGACAAATACGACTTCATTTTCGCTCCAGCCGCCCAAACTGTCCGTGTGCATAAAAATGACCAAAATAAAAATGAGATTAGTGGCCTGAAATAGCAGATCCGAAACGACCTCTACCCAAAAATCAGCGCGGTAGGTTAGCCGCGATTTCATATAATTCTTCAAATATTCGCTAATGAGTCCCAAATAGTACATCATCGGCCTACCCTCCCTGCACGAATAGACGTCTGCGCGCCAGTCGCCAAATGATGATCATCGGCACGAGCAGAACGACCAGCCAAATGATTTGGATACCCAGCACATTCCAAATACCAACGCCTTTTACTCGTCCGGTAAATACGGAGCCGGGCAAATACGTAATCGCCTGAAATGGCAGCCACTGGGCAAAGGTCGCCAGCCAGCCCGGAAACAGGCTGATGGGCAGAATCAAGCCGGAGAACAGGTCTACTACCACCCGCTTCATGCGCATCATTCCCTCGTTATTTTCAACA
Organism: Paenibacillus sp. LT-B23; assembly: GCF_059417685.1. Classification (NCBI taxonomy): domain Bacteria; kingdom Bacillati; phylum Bacillota; class Bacilli; order Caryophanales; family Paenibacillaceae; genus Paenibacillus; species Paenibacillus sp. LT-B23. The sequence continues at coordinate 21,219 of NZ_JBSQBM010000021.1, forward strand.
AAAAAGGCCGTCAGCCCCGTAATAATATTGATTTGGGTATTGATCAGAAAGCTGAAAAACAGCATCACGAGGAAACTGATCCATGCTACAGGGTCCGTCGGCAACGTCACTGGAAACAGCAGCATCGCAATCGCCATGCCCGGGATCATAAACAGCAGGAAACGGAACATCCCCTCGCCAAGCCCCTGCATGACTTTGACCAGCACATAGTTATACGGCCGGATCATCTGGATGGCAATGCTGCCATCACGAATCTCTGTCGAAATTTCACGATCCAGATTGTTGAAATAAAAGGCCCTCGCCATCCACGATACTGCTACATAGGTCGTCATTTGGGCTGCGGAAAAGCCACCGATGCTGCCCGCATCTCCATAAATCGCTTTATACGTGAAATAATATACACCAATATTCATGGAATAAATTAATATGCCCGTATAATAGTTTACACGATAAGCGAGCATGGTGAGAAACCGGATACGAATAAAATCGGTATATACGCTAAGCATGGACTTTGGCCTCCACTGCCGGAAGCACGGGATTGCCCTTGCGTTCCGCCGAGCCGGATTGGTAGATGCTACGCACGATATCATCGGTGTTCGTTTCAATGATTTTGATATCCGTAATGTCCGTACGCCCGACTACGCTGGCCAAGACATCCGATACGTTAATATGAAGCGGAATCCACACCTTGGCAGCCAAATCATTATCCGCCGTCCAAGCCAGCGGCATGTCCGCTGTCCACGCTTGTAATTGCTCAAGCTGGGTGGGCACGCCGAACTGAAACTGTACTTCCCGTCCTGTACCCCAACGTGCTTTCAAATCCTCCAGACCACCGTCATAGATGATGTTCCCGTCATCCAGCATAATGACGCGCGAGCACAGCGCTTCAATATCCTGCAAATCATGGGTCGTCAGCAAAATCGTCGTCCCGTAATCCCGGTTCATGTCCTTTAGGAACTCACGGATTTCAGACTTCACCATAATATCGAGTCCAATGGTCGGTTCGTCCAGAAAAACGATGGACGGATTGTGAAGCAACGCAGCCACCAATTCACAGCGCATCCGCTGCCCAAGACTAAGCTTGCGCACCGGACGGCTTAACAGGTCCTGTAATTGGAGCCGCTCTACCAGCTCATCCAGCCTGCGTTTGAAGTCTATAGCCGGAACCTGATATACTTTGCGCAGCAGTTGAAAGGACTCAATCACGCCGATGTCCCACCATAGCTGGCTGCGCTGTCCGAAAACAACGCCGATATTACTTACGAATTTCTCGCGTTCCTCGTAAGGAACATAGCCGCCCACTTTGAGATGTCCCGAGGTCGGCACGAGAATGCCGGTCAGCATCTTGATCGTAGTAGACTTTCCAGCTCCGTTTTCACCAATATAGCCACATATTTCTCCCTGAGGAATACCAAAGGAAATATCTTTGACCGCGGCCACCTCGTTGTATTCGCGGGCGAATAAATCAAGGAAGGCTCCTTTCAGGCCTTCGCGGTTTTTTTGCACTTTAAATGTTTTGCGCAGATCCTGCACATCAATTGCCAGCATGTCATACCTCACATTCAGGATTTTGAAAAATCCATAGTTAAATTGATTGTGCTCCAAAAAGAAATTATAATGTAATGAATTGAAAAGCGAAAGGGAGAGCATCCATGACAAGCAGAACCAAAAGGACGATATGGTCGGTTCTAGCCGTGATTATCGTCGCGATTGTCGGCTTTGCCGTGTATTATTTTTCATCCATTTATAATCAACTGGACAATCTGCATAAAGAGGGTGCAAACTCCCCATTCAAAAATGTAAAGCAGGTCGATCAGGTGCGCACACCAGACCCGCCCAAGTGGGAAGGTACGGATCCGGTCAACATTTTGCTGATGGGTGTCGATGGTCGTGGTATCCAAAAAGGGGAAGTTCCTCGGTCGGACAGCATGATGGTCGTATCGCTTGATCCCGTCAAGAAAAAGATTCACCTCTTCTCTATTTTGCGTGATACGTACGTGGATATTCCCGGCTACGATAAAAATCGGATTAACACCGCCATTACTCACGGTCCTAACACGGCCATGAAGACGGCTGGTGATCTGCTGGGCATTCCGGTGCAATATTATGTGTATACCGATTTTCAGGGGTTCATTAAGCTGGTGGATGCCGTAGGCGGTATTGATTTTGAAGTCGAAAAAGATATGCATTATACAAGTAATGCTGATAAGCATGAATACGATATTAATCTGAAAAAAGGCATGCAGCATTTGGACGGCAACACGGCGCTTCAATATGTGCGCTTCCGTCATGACGCCATGTCGGACTTCTCCCGGTCGGGACGTCAGCGTGCATTTTTGGAGGCTATAGCACAGAAAATGCAGAGCACGACCTCCATTGCCAATTTGCCCAGCATTTTGCAGCAGGTAAACCCGTTTATTGATACGAATCTTAGTGTCAACGATATGTGGAGGCTGGCAAACGTCGGCTACCAAAGCAACTTTGCTGGCAGTGAGCAGGTTCCGCCGATGAAGCTGCTTGGGGAAGAAAATGTAGGCGGCGCGCAGGTTCTTACCGTCCGCGATCCGGAAGAATTGAAAAAGTACGTGCAGGATATATTCAACAATCCTCCTGTACAGACACAGGAACAAAATAAGGATCAAAACAAAACGAAGCAACCGGACAGTGCATCATCGTCCAAGACGGATAAGGCTTCTTTCACGGGTGGCAGCAAAACCAGTAGTGATGCTGCTGCCACACAATCGACAACAAAGACAGGACAAAAAGAGCTATAATGATGTATGCAGGGGCAGCCGTGAACGCTGCCCTTTGGCGTGTGTATATCCTATTTTTATGAACGGAAAGGAAGTTTTGGATGATGAAACGGGAAACCTCCGAAGCATTATATAAAGAAGCACTGGAGCATATTGTCGGGGGCGTAAACAGTCCTTCACGCTCTTTCAAGGCTGTGGGCGGCGGTGCTCCGGTATTTATGAAACGAGCCAAAGGCGCTCATTTCTGGGACGAGGATGATAATCGGTACATTGATTATTTAGCGGCTTACGGCCCTATTATTACCGGACATGCCCACCCTCATATTACCAAGGCCATTAGTGAGGCGGCGGCGAACGGGGTATTGTACGGAACCTCTACGGTATTGGAAATCAAGCTCGCCAAGATGCTAAAGGAAGCCATTCCTTCCATGGACAAGGTACGGTTTGTGAATTCCGGCACAGAAGCGGTCATGACGACGATCCGTGTTGCACGGGCCTATACAAAGCGAAATAAGATCATCAAATTTGCAGGCTGTTACCACGGTCACTCGGATCTGGTGCTCGTAGCCGCAGGCTCCGGCCCGTCCACGCTGGGCATACCGGACAGCGCAGGAATTACGACCAACATTGCGAGCGAGGTTATTACCGTGCCTTTCAATGATCTGGACGCGTTGCGCCAAGCCTTGGAGCGTTGGAGTGACGATGTGGCAGCGGTCATGGTCGAACCGATTGTCGGCAATTTCGGTATGGTGATGCCGCAGCCCGGTTTTCTGGAAGGGCTATGCTCGATGGCACGGGCAAACGGTTCGCTCGTCATCTATGACGAGGTCATTACCGCGTTCCGCTTCCACTATGGCTCCACCCAAACGTACGCCGGATTGAACAATCATGATACGATTCAGCCGGATTTGACCGCGCTGGGTAAAATCATGGGCGGTGGCCTGCCGATCGGTGCCTATGGCGGCAGCAAGCATGTTATGGAGCAGGTTGCTCCACTCGGCCCTGCTTATCAGGCGGGCACCATGGCGGGCAACCCGGCTTCCATCTCGTCAGGCATTGCATGTCTTGAAGTACTTCAAGGCGAAGGCGTGTATGAAGAGATGGAACGTCTCGCTGTGAGACTGACGGATGGTATTGCTTCCTCAGCCGCACGTCATGGCGTGCCGTTGACAATTAACCGCATCCGTGGGGCATTCTCGACGCATTTCTGTGATCATCCGATCACGAACTACGATGAGGCGCAGGATACAGACGGCGAAGCGTTCGCTTCCTTCTTCCGCCATATGCTGGATCGCGGTATTCATCTGGCCCCATCGAAGTACGAAGCGTGGTTCCTCACAACGGCGCACACAGATGAAGACGTGGATGCTACGCTGGAAGCGGCTGACGATTCTTTCCGTGCGATGGCGCAGGGCAAGTAAGCAGATCAATAAATGACAGAATGTTGATAGGATAAGAGCCGGAAGCAGCTTTAAGGACTGGGATATCCCACCTTTGAGATTGCCTTCCGGCTTTTTTATTTTGCAAACTGTACCCGTACAGTTGTACGTTTTATGGATTGTATCAAGTGACGCCATCTGGGTATATTGGGAGGAGCAACATGTTGAAATCATTCAGCGCAGGCTAATTAAAAAAATACCTGAGCCATTCATTACGGAGGTTTATCATGCAAAGTCGTTCCAAAATGGGAGCCGCCTACCTGGCTGCTCTCGGCTATGCCGCTATACTCGGTTTTTCATTTTTGTTTGTGAAGCTGACGGTTACAGAGGCCAGCCCGCTGGATGTAATCGCCCACCGCTTTGCGTTGTCTTTTATCGCTTTGACGGTTCCAGTACTGTTGGGCTGGATCAAGATTAACATCACGCGGCGCGATATCCTGCGTATTTTACCGCTGGCCCTGCTCTCGCCTTTAGTGTATTTTCCACTGCAAGCCTTTGGACTGATGAGCACCTCTTCATCGGAAGGCGGCATTATTCAGGCGACCGTTCCTATCTTCACGCTGCTGCTGGCGTCCTATTTTATTAAAGAGCGTACAACGGTTGTCCAAAAGCTTTCCTTGCTGCTCTCTGTAGCAGGCGTTATTTTTATATTCTTGATGAAAAGTGGAGCGCCACTGGCTTCGAACAGCTTCGGAGGTATTCTTCTGCTCGTGCTCTCTGCGATATGCCTCTCCGGCTATAATGTACTGGCACGTCCATTAACGCAAAAATACAATCCGATGGAGCTAACCTACGTTACCTCCATTCTGGGATGTGTCGTTTTTAACTTGGTGGCACTGGGATATCATACGATAGATGGTTCCTTGAGCGCTTATTCCGCCCCACTGGTGAAGCCTGATTACTGGCTGGCGCTGGCTTATCTGGGCATTCTGTCAACGCTTATAACCTCGCTGCTATCGAGCTATGCGTTGAAGCGAATTGAGGCGTCCAAAATGAGTGTCATCGGTAATTTGTCCACTCTCATATCCATGATCGCGGGTGCTTATATTTTGAAGGAGCAGCTCGCATACTATCATATTGTCGGGGCAGTTATTATCATTATCGGGGTATTGGGCACCAATTTTGGAGGTCGGAGAAGCTTCGATCCGCGAAAAGCGTCTGCTGCAAAGCCACTAAAAGTGGACTGAATTAACATAAATACTCACGGCTGTAACACAAAAAAAAAGAAATCCCTTAGTTGGAATAAATGACCATCTTGAGGATTTCTTTTTCATTTCATCTATTTTACTTAGAATGGTTCACTTAAGATTAAATATCCCGCTCAAGCCAATATCTCACCCTTCAACCGGGTACGCTATGACGCTCATTAACGCCAGTTCCGGCTGTGTCGTGTCCAGTCTACTATATTGCACAATCACCGGCACATCGCTGGTGACCGTAATCGCATAGGGAATGCCTGCCGGAATCCGTTCACCATCCCTCTCCAAGGAGGCCGTGCGGATATGGCGGGTTCGCCTTCCTTCCACCACCTCGATCAATCCCTCCAACGGCTCGCGGTCCTCAAAATAGATATCTATACTCAGCTTTGCCGCACGGGTTCCGCAGTTCAGCACACATATACTCTCATGACTAAGCAGCTCTCCCCGGCTTTCAGGTGGAATATAGCCATCGGGAATGACCCAGAATAAACTGCCCCGCGGCTGGTTTACTTTTTCCTTAGAAAGCTCAGTATTTTCCATGCTATCCGGCTCCTTTCACCTATAATACTTTTGCATCCCTATGCTATTCACAAACTATCCAAATGGATTCTCTTTGGTACGCAGCAGTTGGGCCAGAAAAGCGAGCGCCAGTCCCTGTCCCCAGCCCTGAATGCGTTTGTATGGTACGTTGCGGTAGCCATCAATATCGTTCATTACGGCGGTTCCAGCGGATACACCCGTCACAGTGCCATCCTCCTTGATTCGGGAAAGAATACCGTCGATTGCCTTTTGCGTGTATTTGTTAAACAGTCGCCCCTGCATAAGCAAAGCCGTCGCAATGCCTGCGGAGCCTGAGGTTTCCAGATAGGAGGTTTCATCATTCAACACCGTATGCCACAGCCCTTCCGAGGATTGCAGCCGCACCAGCGCACTGAGCTGGTCACGTAGCGAACCGTCGATGATCATGTAGGATGGATGCTGCACCTCCACGAATTTCAGCGCTTTTGCCATTGTGAGTGCAGCCCACGAATTTCCCCGCGCCCAGTAAATACCTGACATCCGGCTTTGGTTCGCATGATCCCAGCCGTGATAATACAAATTCGTATCCGGGTCCTGCAAAAATTCCTCATGCCCGTGATATTGCCGGATACCGTCCTCCCAATATTCCTTGTTACCCAGCAAATGACCGATGCGCAGCAAATAATAACCTGCCATAAACATCGTATCCACCCACGCCTGCTGCGGAAATACGTCATGAAGTGAATTCACCGTATGCTGGAAAATACCTTCGGCAAACCGCTCGGCTTTCTTCGCCAGAAATTCCGCCATTTCAGTGGCGATATCCAGGTACTTTTGCTCTCCTGTAGCCTGATACAGCGTCAGCAAGCAGTGTCCCACAGACACACCGTTCACCGAGAGCGGTGGAAGTCCATCCGCAATATTTTCATCGACCCATTCCTTTAATTTGATCAAATACTTCTCGTTCCCGGTTGCTTCATAGGCTTCACACACCCCGTAAAAGGCCACACCACCCGGCCAATCCCAGCTATAGTCCATTTGAAATGTGCGTTCCACCACCCGGTCGATCACCTGTTTAATTTGTTCCTCATCAAAAATCAATGCAGGCATTTCCTCGTCTCCCCCTTTAGTAAGTTTCACGTTAACTGCCTCCTTGACACCTGTTCGAGAACAATCTGTCCGTCTATCGCAAATACATGCGTAAGGGCTGCAAATCCAGCTCCTTCACAGCATCCACCACCATGTCTGCAATACAGACCGCACCGTTCTCATGAAAATGTGTATTATCCTCCAAGCCACTGGAAAAGTTCAAGTATTCACCGGGCAGCAGCCACATAAAGAGCTCTTTGCTTGCCTCGGGACCTAGCCGCTCATATAACTCCTGCGTGCGGGCAGCCAAGTCAATCAACGGCACGTTCGCCTCTTCCGCCAGCTCACGAACCGCTGTTACATAGTCACCATGTGTGTCGGACAGTGTACCGTCCCCGTTAAAATAACGGCGGTGTACAGGCGTAACCAGCACTGGAGTAGCCCCACGGCTTCTGGCTCCGTCGATATAGAGGCGCAGATGCTCCTTATAGGTTGTAAAAGGCTCTGTAGCCCGTTCCGGGTCCGGCTTCTGATCATTATGACCGAACTGGATGAACAGGAAGTCTCCTGCCTTCATTTCGGCCAAAATGACGTCCAGCCGCCCTTCGTCCACGAAGCTTTTGGAGCTTCTTCCCGATACGGCGTGATTATCCACGCACACATCATGCTTGAACAGGGCTGGCAAAGCCTGGCCCCAGCCTGTATACGGATAGCCGGACGCGTCCTGATCCGTAACGGTGGAATCTCCGGCAAGGAATAGCCGGAGGGTCTGTGGCGCTGGTGCTATCTCCAGCGCATTGAGCCTCGGCGCGGTGCCCGATACGGCGAGGCTCAGCTTGCCGCCCCTGTTGGGCACCGCAAACCGGGCCTCTGTGAACTGGCCCGGCTGCGTGTGTAACGGGGGCAGCACATGCTTGCCCTCGCCGGCTTTGAGCCGCGTGAGCGTCTCCGCGAGCGGATCGCCAAGCAGCACGGTGACGAGATACGTCCCGTCCTCCGGTACATCGGCGACAAACGCAGTCCCCAGCGGGATGCAAAAGCTGCTTCGCAGCCGTGCGAGCGTATCCTTGGGTGCGGATACGTCGGACATCCGCCTTTCCCGACCATACACATGGTCTACGTCTTCAAACCCGTAGCCCTGCTCGGCAGTATACAGGCAATCCGGGGGTACTCCCGTGTAGCTATCCGCAGGCTCACCCGGACCAAAATCGAACTTCCACATTCCACTCACCTCTCCGCAATAGTCCTTAGCCCTACCCTATCCCTTCAATCCACTCGTACTCATTCCTTCAACAATCTGCTTCTGGAATGCGAAGAATACAGCGATAACCGGTAGCAAGCTTAAGATGGACATAGCGAACATCCCACCCCAGTTGGAGGCAGACTCGCTGTCGAGGAACATTTTGAGTGCAATAGAAACGGTATATTTCTCCGGAGAGTTCAGATACAGTACCGGACCGAGCAGATCCTCCCACTTCCAGTAGAAAGAGAAGATTGCCGCCGTAGCCAGTGACGATTTAAGCAAGGGCAAAATAATTCGAAAATACAGCCGGAATTTGCCGCATCCATCTATCGTAGCCGCTTCATCCAGCTCTGCCGGTATCGTCCGTATAAACTGAACCATCAGGAAGATGAAGAACGGCATTCCGAAAAAGGACGGCACCACCAGCGGCAAAATCGTGTTAATCCAGCCGAGCTTGGTGAAAATAATATATTGTGGCACCAGAACCACATCCCCCGGCAGCATAAGCGTTACCATCATCAGGGCAAACCAAAAGTTACGCCCCTTGAATTTCAAGCGTGCGAAGCCGAAAGCGATTAATGAAGATGAAATCACGGCTCCAATCGTTGAAATCACTACAATCGTGAGCGAGTTCATGATGTACGTGCCAAAGTTGTAGCCAGTCGTTCCTTTCCAGCCTGTCACATAGTTTTGCCAGATCCATTCTGTAGGGAAAAGCGAGGATGCCGTGACGAATATCGTCCGACTTTCTTTAAACGAGCTGAACAGCATCCAGAACACGGGATACAGCATCAGGAGCGCCAGTGCAGCGACCAGAATGTGATAAATTGGCCATTTGAACGTTTTCCATGCCATCGGTATCAGCGCCCCTTTTCCGTTTCATAGAATACCCAGTATTTGGAGGATATAAATAATATCGCTGTCAGGATCGCAATCATAATGAGCATGACCCAGGCCATGGCCGCCGCATATCCCATATTGCTGAACATAAACGCCTGCCGGAACAGATACAGTGAATGCAGCATCGTTCCATCCATTGGACCGCCCTCGCCCTTGGAAATAACATATGCCGGAACGAAGGTCATAAAGGCACTGATCGTCTGCATAATCAGGTTAAATAGAATAATTGGACTAAGCAGCGGCAGCGTAATACTGAAAAATTTCCGCACTGGCGAAGCCCCATCTACGCCGGACGCCTCGTACAATTCAACAGGAATATTCTTCAATCCTGCCAGAAAGATCAGCATGGAGGAACCAAATTGCCATACGGACAGAGTGATCAGCATCGTAAGCGAAGCATTCGGATCACCAAACCATTTTACGGGAGTCGCCCCCAAGGCTGAAAGCAAGCTGTTAACAATGCCCTCATTGCTGAAAATGTTCCGCCACATGATGGACACTGCAACGCTGCCTCCGATAATGGACGGCAGATAATACATCGTCCGATACGTGCCGACCATTCGCGATTTGGTATTCAAAATCATAGCCACGAACAGTGCAAAAATCAGTCGCAGCGGTACGCCAACCAGTACATACGTAAACGTGACTCGGATTGAATTCCAGTATTTCGGGTCGCCTGTGAACATTTTCTCGAAATTCCCCAGACCAATCCATTTGGGCGGGGTGAACAGATTGTAGCTTGTAAAGGACAGATACAGTGAAATAAACATCGGAATTAACGTAAACGCGAGAAAGCCCACAATAAACGGGCTGATAAACGCATATCCGGTCATATTGGCTCTCAAGCTCTGATGATTTCGCAAGCTCATCAAGCCTCCCTTCTGTTACAATTTCCTAAATAGATCGGATTAAAAATATTATATATTCGTTGTTACGTGTATTCTATTATGATAATACAAAGGTAGCTTATGCAGTTTGCTCGTCGGGTTAACCGTACGCAATCAAGCTATCACTACGCACGGTTAACTTAACGAAACTTGCATTCGCCCAAATACTAAAGTTGGTTCAGGCACTCAAAGATAAGATTCCATTGCACCGCCTACTGCTTGTTATTCGCAAGGATGGTATTCGCATCAGCCCGGAATTTAGCCGCTGCATCCTCCGCTGTCATCTGTCCGAAATTGACCTGCTCAATATAATCGGTCAGGGTCGCAATCACTTCCGGTGATCCGACTGGCGGCGGTGGGCTCATTGGAGAAGCCTTTGGCTCCATGGAAGCCACAAAATCAAACACCTGCTTCGTAGCCTCGCTCAACTCAGGCGCTACAGCTTCCTTGATTTTAGCGGAAATTGGTACGCCCCGCTCGCCTTTAATCAACTTATTCGCTTCTACATCGTTCATCCAGAAATCAATAAACTTAGCGGCCTCATCCTTTACCTGAGAACGGGCAGCGACCGTCCAGTACATCGTAGGCTGCATGTAGATGCCTTTTTCCATATTCGGTCCAAACATCGGTGCCAGCGCCATCGGACGGTTAACGACCTGCTGTAAGCCCACATACTGATTGGACCACTGCCAAATGCCGATGCCCGTTCCTTTTACGATATCGGATTCCTCAAGAATACCCTTCGTTTGGTTCATAATTTCAGGAGACGGGGTCGCCCCCTTCTTGATCAGATCAGCCAATCCGCCGAAGAAATCGACAAACAGCTTGTCATCGTCATACCCCAATCCTGTTCCTTCCGCATTGTAGAGAGACTTTCCATGTGTACGCAAATAGTAGTGGAAGAAAATATCGGCAGCCATAGTGCTATCGAAGTGAACTTTATTGGATCCTGCCTTCAAAGCAAGCTCTTTGTATTGTTCCCATGTCCAGTTGTCAGGAATTTTGTCTATGCCCGCTTTTTTGAGCAACGCCGGGTCATACTGGAAGCCCAGAACATTGACACCTGTTGGAATACCATATTGCTTTCCAGCAATTACGCCGGTTTTGAGTACATTTTCGTTCACATCAGCGACCTGGATTTTTTGATTCAAGTAAGGCGCAAGATCCTCCAGTTGGCCATTCTTCGCATATTGGCTAATGTACGAAATGTCCATTTGTACAATGTCCGGCAGTTGGTTTGCCGCAGCCTGCGGGGCGAGCTTTTTCCAATAGTCATCAAAAGAGGCGTATTCCACATCAATCGTCACATTCGGATTTTTCTGCTTATACAGGTCGACGACCTTCTGCGTATATTCATGACGCGTATCCGATCCCCACCAAGCGATCCGCAACTTTACCTTCCCGTCTGCACTTGTGCCCGAATTGCCGCCGCCATTTGCACCGCTGCATGCCGTCGTCAAAACGAGCAGCATGGCTATGATCAGAAACCATCCTTTTTTGCCCACCTATCTCTCCCCTTTTCGCTGTTCTTGAAAGGAGCCTTAATACAAGTGACAACGTATTTACGCTAATTTGATAGCGTTTACATTTGCTCCTGTTGTTATTTTCCCAAAAGCAGCGAAACATTGGAATACACAAATCAGGTTTCCTGGGTTTAAAAAACAGAGGGCTTGCTTGTACCCAGCCGTGAGTTCCTCATACTTGTTTTCTAATTCTTATTTCAAATCATATAGATAAAAGATTTCTACTTCGGTCATACCCCAGTTTACTTGTCCTAAAGTCAAATGTGGGAAGAAACCAACGTGCTTTGACTGTGATATGTGGTTCTGCAACTTTTGGCAGAGCATTGTTTGGCCATCTACTTTGGAATGCAGTAATTTGATCCAAGTAATTATCCGGAGGAACGATGCCTATAAAGTACTGCATTTTTGATGGACACTCCTTGAATTGTTTTTAGTATCGTACAAATTTAATGAAAGCACCCTTTATGGGTGCTTTTAGCAGGAACACTCATCCCCGCTCCTGTGATTTAATATACTCCGATGGGGTCATGCCCGCCCATTTTTTGAATACTTGGCTGAAATATTGGGCGTTTCCGCCGAAGCCGAACCATTCGGCCAGCTCGAACACCTTTACGTCTCCCGTCTCCCGAATATGCTCTGCTGAACGCTCGATGCGGTAGCGATTGACGTAATGCGAAAAGTTTTCACCCGTCACTTTTTTGAAAATTTTCCCTAAGTAGTCGGAATTCATGTACAGCATTTGGCCCGCCACTCCGTTCAGTGACAAATCGGATTTTCTGTAGTTTTGCTCGATGATAGTGATCATTTTATCAACGGTGGAGGACTGCCGGGACACATTGCTTTTATAGTAGATCCCGGTCATTCGTCCGGCGGCTTCCTGTACGAAAGATTTGAGGCAAGCGAGTGTTTTTTGCTCAGCCAGCACGACCATTCGGCTGGTGAATGCCGCGCGTTCCTCCTCGGGACATATGCGAATCATGGCTGCATACAGTTGAAGCACATAGGAGCGGGTCACGGAAATTTCCAGCTTCATACGGGACAGGATGCCGAATAGCCGATCTATCTCCTGCGCTACCTCCTCCGTGTTCCCCGCCTTAATCAGCAGGCCGAACTTCTCTTCGTCCAGTTCCAAGTCTGCCATCTCCCGGGGTTCTTCGGCTGCCAGATCCTCCTTGGTGATCAGACTGCCCTCCCCGGTGTAAAAACGGTGATTCATACAATGCAACGTCTCCCGATACATTCCGCGTGAATGCTGCATACTATCCGACTCACTAACCGCGACCGTTACCTCCAGCTTGTAAAAGCGACGAAACGTCGCACGCACCGCCTCAATCTGCTTCATCAGCCGTGACGTGTCATCCCCGCTCTCCAGCACGATGAGCAGTTGTCCTTGCATGGTCGTCCCTAGCAATACATCGTCCATTAAATCCGCCGCAATATTTTGCAGCGCAAACAGATGCTCCGGCTCATGGGATTCCTCGACCCGCAGTAGGAGCATCCGAACCTGCTTATCTTGCAGCTCCAGACTGAATAACCGCTCATAAAAAGCGATATCCCGACTGCCGTAAGTTTTATAGGAAATAAACTCTTTCAAAAAATGCTCCTTCACATGAGGCAGCATACGCTGAAAATCAAGCTTCATCCGGTTCACGAACTGCTTGCGTTCGTCCTGTTCCTCCCGCTCCTGCCCCAACTCGGTCAGCGCCTCATGGATTTGCCGCTCGTTGCAGGGCTTCAACAAATAGTGCTTTACCCCGTATTGCATGGCCCGACAGGCATAATCAAAATCCTTATAACCAGACAACAGAATGAAACGAACGTCCGGAAAATGCTCCGTCGTTCTCGCCACCAGTCCGATTCCGTCCAGTCCGGGCATAGAGATATCGCTAATGACAAAATCAGGCGGGCTGGCCTGAATCTGATCATACGCCTCAATCCCATTACGTGCCGTACCGACCAGCCTCGTACCCGCTTTGCCCCAATCGACTACCTGTGATATACCTTCCAAAATCATACGCTCATCATCAACCAGCAGCACCTTGTACATGATCCTGATCCCCTTTCACATATGGAATACAGACATGAATCGACGTTCCTGTTCCTGACTCGCTATGCAGCTCTATGCCCCACGGTGTACCAAACGTCAGGTCAATCCGCTCCTGAATGTTCGCAAGCCCAATACCCTGCCCCCGTGTAGCGACTTGCCCGCTCCGCAGCTGCTCCAAAAAATCCTGAGTCATGCTCGGCCCGTCATCCTCGACCCGCAGCAACAACGCACCTTCTTGCTCCCGGGCAATGATAGCAATCCGACATGGCTCAATTCGCGGCTCCAGCGCGTAATGAATCGCATTCTCTACCAAAGGCTGGAGCGTTAACTTCGGAATTTGAGCGTCCATCAGTTCTTCCGGTACATCCAGATGGAAAATGAGTCGCTCGTCGAAGCGTGTTTTTTGGATCGTTACATAACTTCGCACAATATCCAGCTCTTTTCGAAGTGGAATGAGCTGTTCTTCAAAACTGACGGCACTGCGTAGCAGAAAGGCCAGCGCCTCCACCATTTCTGAAATCCGATCCTGCTTATTCGCCTTGGCGAGCCAGTTCACGGACTCCAGCGTGTTATACAAAAAATGCGGATTAATCTGCGCCTGAAGCGCTTTAAGCTCCGTTTCCCGCAGCAATAGCTGCTTTGCCACATTCTCATTAATCAGCTCACGGATACGGCGGATCATCTTCTTATAGGTACGGTGCAGCAAGCCCACCTCATCCTGTGTGGAAAGCGGAACCGCGCCGAGAGCTTCCTCCTCCAGACGATCCAGATCGCCTTTTTCAATTTTACGCATGTTCTGGATTAATTGAACGATCGGCTTCGTAATACTGCCAGATAGTCGGGCTCCCAGTGCCAGCGCGATCAGAAGCATAATGACAAAAATAGCGCTTACAATTTCTTTGATGATCGTAATACTGCGAAACATGTCGTCGAAAGGGGTCATATGCAAATACGTCCAGCCCGTATAGGAGGATTTGGTTTGAGCTGCAAAAAAGGTTCCGCCTGTGTAGGTTGCAATACCATAAGGCTGCTTTCGCCCAAGCTCGGCCTGAATATCGCTGTCACTCAACAGCAGTGTTTCGGGATAGATCATACGTCTTCCATCGGTGATCATTAGCTGTCCGTCACCCCCAGAAGTCTGCACACGGTCGGCTACAATCCGGTCAATCCTTACACGAATCGCCAGCGTTCCGAGTCCGTTCAGGGTAAAGTTGGAATCCGTAAAGGATTTGAACTGCCTCGCAGCCAGCAGGGAGGAGTGACCCGCCACATACCATGCATTGGAGCCGTCACGTTCGTCTGCCAGCATCGACAGGGTGGAGCGAAGCTCCTGAGGAATGCCCTCGCGGTTGCCCGCACTCATGACTTGCCCCTCTTTGTCGATCACCATCATGGAGTAGATATAGGTTTCAGAGCCGGCGAAGGCGATAAGCCTGTTCGTTATTTTTTTACGCAGCACCATTTTGGCATAAGGTGAGGTTTCCTTTTCCAATTGTAGCAAATACCGCTGAAGCTGCTCATCTGTTGTCACCTTGAAAGTAACTTTTTCAACATCCTTCAGCTCATTTTCAATACCGATTGAGGAAATATTGAGCACTTCGGATGT
Organism: Paenibacillus sp. LT-B23; assembly: GCF_059417685.1. NCBI lineage: Bacteria > Bacillati > Bacillota > Bacilli > Caryophanales > Paenibacillaceae > Paenibacillus > Paenibacillus sp. LT-B23. Next base: position 36,424 of record NZ_JBSQBM010000021.1, read on the forward strand.
CTTTTTATACATTTGATTATCATAAATATGAAATACGTATTTAAGTATGACTGCAACAACCGCAAAATTAACCAGCATGAGCACTGTAATCAACAGCACCATTTTATGATGGATTCCGGCATTTTTGAAAGCGCTTTTAAAATAGGTTATCAGTGGATGTCGCCTCCTTCGCTCGTCCTGTCCGGTCCAGTCTGGAATGGAGATTGCCTGATAAAGCTGTACATCATACAAAATACCCCAAGCCTTGGTCATTCGGCAAGAGGTATTTGTGTTTGCTTAGCGTTTGTCGGTTGGTTCCGATGGGTCCGCCTTGCTCATATATTCATCGTATCGGTCGTCCAGCTCCCGTGCCATGCTGCGGTATTTACGCGTCTCCTCCACAATAGGGTCGATATGGGTTTGGATCCGCACCTCATATTTAGGAGTGAGCCGTTCGCGTTTTTTGGCCTCATTCTCACGAATTTCGCCTTCCATCAGCATTTCACTGAGCTCGCGTTCCAATTCTTCGGATTGGCTCATCACGCTACCCTCCTTCAGAATGATCTGCGTTTTATTATAACCCGGTTGCATCTGCTTCTTTCAGCACTTGAATGAGTTGAGAATGAATAGCCGTATTGGTCGCTGCAATATGTCGCACACTCAGGTCATAAGGTCTACCGAGCGTATCTGTGATCGTTCCCCCCGATTCCTGCACCAGCAAAGCGCCCGCTGCCACATCCCAAGCATTGAGACCGATTTCACAGTAAGCTGTAAGCCGTCCTGAAGCCACATAGGCCAAATGCAATGCTGCCGAGCCAAGCGCCCGAATGCCTCTCACCTGAGGTGTAAGTGCCTGTGTAATCTTCATATTTAGCGGCTGTGCAAAAGTACGGTCCGGCGGGAAGCCGATGCACACCAGACTGTCTCCCAGTGTTTCTTCTCTGGATGCTCTCATCGGATTGCCATGCACATACGCGCCCTTACCTTTTTCAGCTACAAACATTTCGTCACGGGACGGATCATAAATAACACCGACAATCACCTCTCCACGGTGGGCCAAGGCGATAGATACACTGTAGTACGGCAGGCTGTGTACAAAATTGGTTGTGCCATCTACCGGATCAATAATCCACAAATATTCCTCTTCACGAGCAGCCTCCAACGCACGGGCCGAAGCCTCAGCCCCCGGCTCTACACTCTCTTCGCCCAGAATGGCATGGTCGGGAAAATGGGTAAGAATCAGTCTGCGGATCATTTGCTCCGCACCTTTATCCACTTCGGTCACAAGGTCCGTCGAAGAATGCTTGGTGCTTAACTGCTCAACAGTACCCAGTCTGCTTTTGATCCATTCCCCGGCTTTGGATGCTGCGTTAATGGCGACAGCGGTATAACTTTTTCCTGATACGATATAGGGAACCTTTTCGTTTTCATGTTCATTCAACGTGTTCACTCTACTTTCTATATCATTGTTACGTGGTTTACGAAGCTGCATTACAGCACAGTTTCTTAACCATCTCTATTAAAGGTACACATGCTAGTTTACACATTCTAGTATACACAATAAGCTTCATAAAGTTTCTCTAAATGGGGGAATTATCCGCGGTACACTATTCTTTAAGGCGTAATTTCTACCGAAGCCCCATCCAGCACCTTCACTCCGTCACCTTCCCGTGCACGCAGTTCGTCCATCAGTCTGAACAACGCTTCATCCTTGCGTTTGGCTTCAAGCATGACATCAATCTGATACGTATATCCGGCAATGTTGCGCAAAAAAGTAAGCAACGGCTCCACCTGAACACCGTCGGCATGACCTCGAAGGTCCTTTTCACTTTTGGGGCTGGATGCATGGATTTTGGGTGGCAGTGGATGACCGGGAGAAGATCCCGTTTGAGCCAGTTCCCCTTTCCAGGTATCCAAAATGCCAGGCCACAGCTCCCACGGCTTCTCGCCCTCATTATTCACCCATTGATGATGAATGTCGAGAACCATCGGCAGCCCCGTCCGCTTGCACGCTTCCAGCGTTTCCACCGCATTAAACGTTTTATCATCATTTTCCAGCGTCATTCGTTCCCTTAACGATAGCTCCAGCGCACCCACTTGCTCTACAAAGCGCTGACTCGACGTCACCTTGTCTCCATACGCGCCGCCGATATGAATGTTGTTCTTGGCATCCGCACCGAGTCCCATCGCCTCCAGCATCGCTTTATGATGCCTGAGATCGTTAATGGAGCTTTGCAGCACTTCCGGGCGGGGAGTGCTCAGCACTGTAAAATGATCCGGGTGAAACGATACCCTCATCCCGTTCGCTTTGACAACATTCCCGACCTCTGCAAAATCAGCGGCAAGTGCCTGAAAGGGGTCCCAGTCACGCAAATCCTGATGAGTCGCCAGCGGAATCAGCTTGGATGAAAAACGGTACACCTTGATATCGCTCGCCCGATTATGACGCAGCAGCCGCAGTGTATTATGCAGATTTTCGGCTGCAATCCGCTCCAGCTTGCGAATCGCGGCCTCTCGATCTCCAATTTTGTTAAAGCTGGCGAGCGTCATCGTTTTGGAGGGCGACGCATTTTGTACGGTGACTGACATGGCTACATAGCCGAACCTTACTATCATAGGGTGTCCTTCCTTTCAGCAGATCGCAGTAGATGGCAAGACCGCTTTCGTTCTGTGACCTCAATCCCTTTTCTACTGATCATACCCGGAAAAGCTCCCTCTGATTCGGCGTGAACCAGTTCTTGTCCTGCCTATTGCGCTCCAAAAAACATTTCATCCGCCAAGGCGGTCTGAATTCTTGCTTCCTCTTCATTCAGCTTGCGAATGAGGATCATTTCAACCTCGGTCACTTCGTCGCCCTGAAAATTGATTTCGGCAATACAGCCGACAATCTGCACGATGGCAACTGCCACGTTGTCCACGCTGTAAGCAATGACCTTCTGACCTGTGGGGAACACACGCAGGCCGGATTTAACCATTTTGCCGCGTCCGTATTCCAGCAGTTCGTACAATTCCTGTTCGCTCTTGAATTTGCACACCGAGTTAAATTCCGTTTGAAAGCCCATGTTTAGCCGACACCTTTCGTGATTAAGGATTTGCAAATTCTAATTGTAAACCGTGTATATGAACAAAAAGGGGAGTGATCAGCTCCCCCCTAGTTCGAATTTATGAGTTCTCATAGTGCAGCGCAGACCTGCGTTCATAACGCTCCAGTGCGAGCGAAATCATGCGGTCCAGCAAGCTTTGATAGGATACGCCCGTTTCTCTCCACAGCAATGGATACATACTGAACGGCGTAAAGCCCGGCATCGTGTTTACTTCATTAATTAGAATATGTCCGTCTGAACGTCTGATGAAGAAATCGGCTCGGGAAATCCCGCAGCCCTCCAGAGCGCGGAATGCCTGCAATGCAGCTTCACGGATACGATCTGCTACTTCCTCGTCCAACGGTGCCGGAATGAGCATTTCCGATTGGCCGTCCGTGTATTTGGCAGCATAATCGTAATAGTCGCTGGACGATACAATTTCGCCCGGTACCGAAGCAATCGGCTCGTCGTTACCGAGTACACTGACCTCGACCTCGCGGGCATCGACATATTCCTCCACAATGACCTTCAAATCAAATTGCAAAGCCAGCTCGACTGCTTTTTCCAGCTCTTCCCGGTTATTGGCTTTGGAAATACCGACACTTGATCCCAGATTCGCCGGTTTGACGAAGCACGGGTACCCTAACTCGGTTTCCATGTTGCGCACCAAATCATGACTGGTTTGTGACCACTGTGTACTGTTAAAATAACAGTATTTCACTTGCGGCAATCCTGCATGCTCAAACAGCTTCTTCATGACGCCTTTGTCCATCCCTGCGGCAGAAGCCAGCACACCTGCACCGACATAAGGCATATCTGCCATTTCGAACAAGCCCTGAATCGTTCCGTCCTCACCAAAGGTGCCGTGCAGCAGCGGGAACAGTACATCCAGCGTCTGCTCTCCGTACAACTTGCCAAACAACGTATCTAATGCCGCTTTCGTACCGCCCTCTGCGCGCTCCAGCTTCAATTGCTCTACGGAAGCCAAAGGCGCGTCAAGCAGCGACCCTCTGCGCCAATCGCCAGCCTTCGTAATATAAAAAGGAATAATCTCGTATTTCTCATAATCAAAAGCGTTCAGTACCGCATACGCCGTTTGCAGCGAAACCTCATGTTCGCCCGATTTGCCGCCGTACACCAGCCCTACGGTCAATTTTTGTTTTGCCATGCCTATCCTCCGCTTTCCTGCTTTCGTCATTGTGCCTGATTTACGTCACTGTACCTGTTATAAACATTTCATTTAAAAATAGTCGGCGATATGATAAAAGCGATACACCGTGTTGTCCGTCCACGCATACGAATTTTTGTAGTCCCAATAACGATGTCTGGAGCTTACTGTATGCGCATTGACAAGCGGCATCCCGCCCGCATCAAAGGCCGTTACCACCGTGCTGTGCTGAAAGATGCCGTCACCATCCCAATCATAAAAAATGACGTCCCCCAGCATTAGCTGCTCCGGACGACTCACCTGCTCGGCGGTCAACCCCCACGAGCTGGAGCCCAAATACCGCTCCAGACTGTTGGAAACCGCCCAACTGTAGCTCCACAGCTCACGTCCAGCGACCCGTCCTTTGTACCACCAGCCCGATTCTCTTTTACCAGTATAGTGGATCGGTGCGCCCCCTGCAAAGAGGCATTGCGAGATATAATTGGTACAATCCACATCAAAACCTTCAAACTCCGGGTTGAAGCTATCCCACCACTGATCCGCATAGGCTGCCGCCTCTTCCCGGCGATATCGGCTGGGGCGTGCTGATGAGCCAAAACCCAGTACACCGCGATTTAGCAGCGGTAGATTCCCTCCCTGATTAAACGACGCCTGTTCAAAAGGAACCTCTCCCCCCGCTGGCTTTCGTTCTGCCGGATCACGCTCGATTCTTGCCACCTGCCAGGCTTCACCCTCGCGCGTGAACGTCAGACGTTCCCGTTCAATACGATCCTCCCGGTGGGTCATTCCGCCTTTTTCATAAAAGAGCCGGACATGCAGTTGTACATCCACCACAGCCTCATCCGACGTATCCTGAACAATTCGCAGCGGCTTGGCGCGTGTTTCGCTACGTAATGGAACGGCGTTCCGCTCGTTATACCACTGTTCCAATCTGGCCGTACGGGCCGCACGCTCCATCCGCTGACCTACCTCCAGATATTCATCCGGCTGTGGAGCACTGTTCACCTCACTCCGGTTATATTGGTTCACATAAGCAAAAAGGGCCTGCTTCCATTCCCGCTCCCCCATCCCTGTCCCTCCATTTCCGTCCCGCCATCCCTGTTTGGGAATAGCCGGGATACTAAATAACTTTCTTACTTCCCTCTATAGCCTGATATGGCTCTCTATCTATAAGTATGAATCTCTAAAGCTTGGTATGAACACGGAAACACGAGAAAGAAGAACGTTTTATTTTCCAGGCATCGGTGTACAAATTAGGCCAAAAAAACTTTACGTAATCGATTGAAAACGGTATACTTAATTCAGAAACAATATTTTGAAATCAGGTTTCATCTAATGAAACTAATTAAAATCATCTTCTCCTCATTATGAAAATAACGGTTATCCATAGGTTAATCGGTTATTCTTCAAATCAGCCATGCTGCTTTCATGAGAGCGTAACCAAATTAAACCAACTGTGCAAGACGTCGAAAAAACGACATCCCTATTTTTCCCCAAGCATCCACTTCAAGGAGGTAATACTTATGTCAGGAAAAGATCAATTCTCCATTGCCCGCAGTCTCGAAGTTAACGGCAAGCCTTACCGTTATTACAGTCTCAAGGCACTGGAGGAACAAGGAAAAGGCGGTATCGCCAAGTTGCCTTTCTCCATTAAAGTGTTGCTGGAAGCCGCTGTGCGCCAATTCGATGGACGCGCAATTACTGAGGAGCATGTACAACAGCTTACAGGCTGGGCTGAGGATCGTGACACCAACAAGGAAATTCCGTTCATCCCTGCACGCATCGTACTTCAGGATTTCACCGGTGTTCCGGTGGTTGTCGATTTGGCAGCCATGCGCGATACTGTGAAAAAAGCGGGCGGCGACCCGAAACAAATCAACCCGCTCGTACCCGTCGATCTCGTTATCGACCACTCGGTTATGGTCGATGCTTTCGGTACCAGCGAAGCGCTGGACTATAATATTAATGTAGAATTTGAGCGTAACGAGGAACGGTACCGTTTTCTGCGCTGGGCACAAACGGCGTTCAACAACTTCCGTGCAGTGCCACCGTCCACCGGTATCGTCCATCAGGTCAATCTGGAGTATCTCGCATCCGTGGCCGCCACCAAAACCATTGACGGCGAAACCGTCGTCTTCCCGGATTCCCTCGTCGGAACGGATTCCCATACGACGATGATTAACGGTCTGGGTGTTGTAGGCTGGGGCGTCGGCGGGATTGAAGCAGAGGCGGGTATGCTGGGGCAACCGCTGTATTTTGTCACTCCCGATGTTATCGGCTTCAAGCTGACAGGCAGTCTGACGGAGGGCTCTACCGCCACCGATCTGGCACTCACTGTAACCCAAATGCTGCGTAAAAAAGGCGTAGTCGGCAAATTCGTGGAATTTTACGGACCCGGCCTGGCTAACATCAGCTTGGCTGACCGTGCAACGGTTGCCAATATGGCACCGGAATACGGCGCAACGGTTGGCTTCTTCCCGGTCGATGCGGAAACGCTGGCCTACCTGCGCAGCACCGGACGTTCTGATGAGCAAGTGAGTCTTGTAGAGGAATATTACAAAGCGCAAGGCATGTTCCGCACATCCGACACGCCGGACCCTGTGTTCAGTGATACGATTGAGCTGGATCTGGCTTCGGTTGTACCAAGTCTCGCGGGTCCCAAACGTCCGCAAGACCGTGTTGAGCTTAGCCGCATGAAGGAAACCTTTGAAGGCATTATCCGTACCCCTGTGGACAACGGCGGCTACGGACTGAGTGATGAAAAGATCGCGCAGAAGATTCCGCTGACCCACCCGGACGGCTCCACCAGCGAGCTGGGTACTGGCGCAGTCGTGATTGCGGCTATCACAAGCTGCACAAACACTTCCAACCCTAGCGTTATGCTGGGCGCAGGCTTGCTCGCCAAAAAGGCAGTACAACGCGGGCTCAAAAAGCCGGGCTATGTGAAAACCAGCTTGACGCCGGGCTCCCTTGTCGTGACGGAATACCTGCAAAAAGCAGGACTAATCGGTCCGCTGGAAGCACTCGGCTTCCACGTGGCCGGCTACGGCTGCGCGACCTGCATCGGTAACTCCGGTCCGCTTCCTGACGAAGTTAGTCAGGCTATCACAGACAATGATCTGACGGTTGGTGCGGTCATTTCCGGTAACCGGAACTTTGAGGGCCGCGTGCATGCGCAAGTCAAAGCCAACTATCTCGGCTCACCGCCACTGGTTGTTGCTTATGCGCTGGCAGGTACGGTGAACATTGATTTGGTGAATGATCCGCTCGGTTACGATCAGGACAATCAGCCGGTCTATCTGAAAGACATCTGGCCAACTTCCGAGGAAATTAAAGAAGCGATCAGCCTGTCTCTCAGCCCGGATATGTTCCGTCGTAAATATGAGAATGTATTTACTGCCAACGAAAAGTGGAACTCCATTCCGGTTCCTGAAGGCGAACTGTATGAATGGGATGAAAAATCAACTTATATTCAAAATCCACCATTCTTTGAAAAACTTCAGGATGGCGTGCAGGATATCAAGGAAATCCGTAATGCCCGTGTGCTTGCCCTGTTGAATGATTCGGTCACAACGGACCATATCTCACCAGCAGGCAACATCGCCCCTTCCAGCCCGGCAGGATTGTACTTGAAGGAGCATGGCGTGGAACGCAAGGACTTCAACTCCTACGGCTCCCGTCGTGGTAACCATGAGGTCATGATGCGCGGTACATTCGCCAACATTCGTATCCGCAACAACGTAGCTCCCGGCACCGAGGGCGGCGTGACCAAATACTTGCCGACAGATGAGGAAATGTCCATCTACGATGCATCTATGAAATATCAGGCAGCCGATCAAAACCTGATCGTTATTGCCGGCAAGGAATACGGCACAGGCAGCTCCCGTGACTGGGCAGCGAAGGGTACGCTTCTGCTGGGTGTCAAAGCCGTCATTGCAGAAAGCTTCGAGCGGATTCATCGCAGTAACCTGGTCGGCATGGGCGTGCTTCCACTGCAATTCCAGGAAGGCTACGGCTGGTCCAGCCTGGGTCTGAACGGTCGTGAAACGTTTGACATTCTTGGCATCGACAATGACGTGAAGCCGGGTCAAGAGCTTACCGTTGTAGCCAAACGCGAGGATGGCACAAAGTTCGAGTTCCCGGTAACTGCCCGTCTGGACAGCACCGTCGATATTGACTACTACCATAACGGTGGCATTCTGCAAACCGTATTGCGTCAGATGATCGAAAGCTAAGTTTTTGAACTTCATATGTGAAGAACCCCTGATTTGCAGATAAAGCTGCAATCGGGGGTATTTTTTTATTTATATAAACCGAACTTAAGAGTTACCTAAAGCGCCACTGCGCAGACGGATGTTGCTTCGCTTGTACAGCACCATTCCGCCTACTCCGTTTTGATGTTCATTTTTCAAGTTCAGCTTATCTATATAAAACAAAAAAAGCCGCTCCCTCAGGACCGACTTCCAACCATTTTTACATATAACCTTACCTTCGCACGCCAGTTACTTCGAAATATCCAAAAACCCTTCCCCGAACACGTCCCGCACGTCATGAATGGTGATAAACGCTGCTGTGTCGATAGCCTTCACAATCTTTTTAAGCGCCGACACTTCTTGTTTACTAATAACGATATACAGAACTTCTTTCGGATTTTTCGTGTAGTACCCGTGGCCTGACAGGACTGTAACCCCCCGATCCATTTGGGTAATGACCATCTCGGCAATTTTGTTTTGATGCTCCGAAATAATCATGACCGCTTTTTTCGGATTCAGACCCTCGATCATAAAATCCATAACCTTCGTACCGACATACAAAATAACGATAGTCAGCATGAGCTTTTCCGGGCCAATAATAAAATAGGACGAAAACGCAACAATCAGATCAAAAAACAGCAAGCCATAGCTGATGTTCCAATCCAGATATTTGTTGGCGATCCGGGCCAAAATGACCGTTCCCGCCGTTGTTCCGCCTACCCGCACGATCAAACCAATCCCGATACCCACCAATACCCCGGCAAATACGGCATTAATCGTCGGCTCATGCGAATCAATCCGCCAGTTGGCCGTTAAATGTAAAAACAACGAGTTAAAAGCAACCGCAATCACGGTGTACAGGGTCGTTCTCTTGTCCAAAAATTTATACCCGACAATCAGCAGCAAGCCATTGATCACCAGATTGACGATCGAGGGGGACCACTGAAACAGGTAGTACAAAATAATCGTGACCCCTGTAACGCCCCCCTCGCCAAACTCATTCGGGATAACAAACAGATTAACAGCCAGCGCGAAAAAAAACGCACCCAGAATAATAAATGCGATGTCTGCAATTCTTTTTTTCATATATGTCCTGGTCCTTTCTCAAACATTTCAACGGATGAATCGCCAGATGGATTGGCTGATTCTATAGCTAAAACACGCTTACAACCAGTTCATGGTATCCACTCCCAAACATAAAGTCAATACAACTTTGACACTTTAATTCGCCACCAGACTGACTTCATATTGACTTCAGGATTTTGCAAAATTCGATTCCAGTCGCTCCCTAGTGCAATATATAGACGAACTGGAACATTTCGATCTATATATTGTTCATTGAAAGTCGCTTATTGGATTTTTGCAAAATGTCACTTATATAAGGGTATTCGACAAAAAAACACGGTCCCGACTACTAAACTATGAAAACGGGCCTCTGGCCCTTGTTCTGGACCTAGGCACATTTTCCCTCAGAATGACCATACACCTAATCCTCATTTTGGACACATATGACCATCTTCCTGTTTTATGTCAAAAGCGTTTTAATTTGAAAAAATGCGTTTATAATGATTGAAACATTACCAAGCAGTCTACCCGGTATTACGACATCAAGTACATACGAATAGTCCTATACAGACGTCCTAAGCAACTTAATCTGAATTTGACAAAATGGAATTGGAGGAACAACCCACATGAATACAATGAATTTAACTGTACACACCTTGATGCCTTTCCATCACCAATACCAACGTGCCAACGCAGTGAGTATGCAGAAGAAAGAAGACAGCTCGGAGAAGAAGCTCAGCTTTCAGGACATTTTGAATGAGAAAATGGGTAAAAAATAAAGTATCCGTTTATCCGGTTGCATGATCTCGCTTTACATAAGCTAAAAAGCCGTGGCTTTCTACATCATCTGTAGAGAACCACGGCTTTTGTTATTTATGCGTTTTTTACTGTCCGGCATCCCGATACTGCTCTGCCTTCTCACGCATCCCGGCAGCTACCGCTTCTTCGGTGTTCAGCCCCTTATCCGCCGCATAGGCGCGAATGTCCTGCGTGATACGCATACTGCAAAACTTGGGACCGCACATCGAGCAAAAGTGTGCTTCCTTGGCTCCCTCTGCTGGCAGCGTCTCATCATGGTAGGACAAGGCCCGCTCAGGGTCGAGCGAAAGATTGAACTGGTCGCGCCAGCGGAATTCAAAGCGTGCCTTGGACAAAGCATCGTCCCGCTGCTGCGCCCGTGGATGGCCTTTTGCCAGATCGGCAGCATGTGCCGCAATTTTGTACGTAATAACACCTTCACGAACGTCATCCTTGTTCGGCAGACCCAAATGCTCCTTCGGCGTAACATAGCACAGCATGGACGTCCCGAACCAACCAATCATCGCTGCCCCGATAGCCGAGGTAATATGATCATAGCCAGGTGCAATATCCGTCGTGAGCGGTCCCAGTGTATAAAAGGGAGCTTCCTTGCAAATCTCCATTTGCAGGTCCACATTCTCCTTGATTTTGTGCATCGGGACATGTCCCGGCCCTTCAATCATAACCTGAACATCATGCTTCCAGGCAATTTGCGTTAACTCGCCCAACGTATCCAGCTCAGCAAACTGTGCTTCATCATTCGCATCATAGATACTGCCTGGACGTAGACCGTCTCCGAGGGAAAAGGCCACATCGTAGGCTTTCATAATTTCGCATATTTCTTCAAAATGTGTGTACAAAAAGTTCTCCCGATGGTGCGCAAGACACCAAGCCGCCATGATCGACCCTCCACGGGACACAATTCCCGTCATTCTGCTTGCCGTCATCGGAATATACCTAAGCAGCACGCCCGCATGAATGGTAAAATAGTCCACGCCCTGCTCCGCCTGCTCAATCAGCGTGTCACGATACAGCTCCCATGTTAGCGCCTCGGCTTCGCCGTTCACCTTTTCAAGTGCCTGATATAGCGGTACAGTCCCAATCGGCACAGGAGAGTTACGGATGATCCATTCACGCGTCGTATGGATGTTACGGCCTGTGGACAGGTCCATGACCGTATCCGAGCCCCAGCGTACAGCCCAGGTCATTTTCTCCACTTCCTCCTCGATGGAGGACGTAACCGCAGAATTACCAATGTTCGCATTAATCTTCACGTGAAAATGACGACCAATCACCATCGGCTCACTTTCCGGGTGATTGATATTTGAAGGCAAAATAGCTCGTCCTGCCGCCAACTCCTGCCGCACAAACTCAGGCTCCACCCCTTCGCGGATGGCCGCAAATTCCATTTCGGGCGTAATGATCCCTTGCCGCGCATAATGCATTTGCGTTACACTATGCCCTTGCCGCGCACGGAGCGGAAGGTTGGTGACGCCGGGAAATTCAGCCGTCTCCCGTTTGGAGCCGGGCTTCAACCCGTTATCCTCCGGCTTGACGGCGCGCCCCTCGTAAACCTCCACATCCCCCCGTTCCAGTGCCCAGGCTCGCCGTAATGGAGGCAAGCCCTTACGGATATCAACCTGATAGGCTTCATCGGTCATGGGACCGCTCGTATCGTACACACGCAACGGCTCATGATGCTCCGTGCCCTGCGGCGTATGTGTGGGATGCAGGGCGATTTCACGCTCCGGTACGGCAATGTCCGGCCGCGAGCCTTGAATATATACCTTGCGGCTCCCCGGAAAGGGCTTCACTCCTCCTGTCTGTTCATCCACTGCGTTCCCTGCTGTTCCTTCTGTTTCTGTCGGTTTCATTGTCCATTCCTCCCGTTTCGATGAAATGACACACCGATCCGGAACCATCCCCAGGCTGGCTATCTATGCAAAAAAGCCGGTTCCCCAGGGAACCGGCTAATCTAACGAAACAGCTATGCAGACGGCTACGCACGCGGAATCATACTCCGATGCATTGCCATAGACAGCGGCTACGTATACATTTCAATGGCCGATTACTTCCCTACGCTGGTATGATCCAGATCAGGTGCAAAGGGTCCGGAATCTAGTGCGATTCCATCTCAGCCCAGCATTACAGGCTCCCCCAGTAACTGTGATAATTCTATTCGCATGAGGCGGCTATAGTTGACAACCCGCCATCCCCATCAGATTACTTCAAATTTACGGCTTTGGCAACCCTTCTCTGGTCCCTTTTCCCAAGGATTATGGAAGCATAAGCCCCATTTCCTTTGCCGCCTCGATCAAAATCGGTGCAAAATCATGCAGCGTCTCGGGTGCTAGTCGGCTGACCGGGCCGGATACAGACAAGGCCGCAGCGACCTGTCCCTTCCGATTCACGATAGGCGCAGCCACAGCAGCAGCGCCCGGCTCCCGCTCCTCATAGCTGGTCGCATAGCCCTTTTCACGAATATCCTGCAATTGAGCCTTATAGACCTCCGGGTCTACCAAGGGCGGCCATTCATCCCCGCTTAGCAGGGCTTCCAACTCCTGCGGCGGCATAAAGGCCGCCAGCACCTTGCTGGAGGCTCCTACAGCCAGCGGCATGCTTGCACCTACTGGCGCAACGCGGCGGATCGCCTGATTGCTCTGCACGGCCTGAATGCGGATACGCATGCTGCCATCGCGCAGGTATAGGCTGACCGTTTCGCCCAGACGGTCACGCAATCCTTCCATCGCTGGCTGTAATAGGATCGCCGGCTCGTCGCTTTGTGACAGATGGGTGGATAGCTCCCATATCCGAATGCCGAGCCGGTATTTTTCCGTTGCAGGATTCCGAACGACAAAACCCCGATCCTCCAGCGTGGTCAGCAGCCGATAAACGGTACTTTTATGTAAACCAATTTTGGAAGCAATCTCTGTTAGACCCAGATCGGAATCTCCGGTAAAACACATCAGTATATCAAGCGCACGCTCCACGGCGCGAACCGTTAATTTACGGTCTTCCATTGTGAACCGCTCCTCTTTGTTCCATATTCGTTTCACACCATGAAACATGGTTACATAAATTATATAGAATAGTCGCGGCTACTGTAAACCAATGTTTTTGTGACAGCCATATTACAGAACGAGAACAAACATCGACAAATCTTTGCATCATTTTTACTTTTCCGGTTCAGCCGTTGACTTTGGATAACACGCATCATACGATAATAGGTATCTATACGGACATAAACTATCATTTTCAAGTGGAATTGTACCTAGAATTCTATGAAACGAAGTTCATTTTTATATAAGGAGGCTCTTACATGATTTCGACATCCCAGCGCAGCTCTCAGCTACAGCATGCTGTCCAGGAGCCGTCCACCCCACTGATCAACCCCCGGCTGCTGCGGATCAAGCATGTTGTCATTGCCTTGCTGCTGTCGGTCGTATTTTTTCTGTTGTTTTGCTTTATTACCCTGCACGCCTATATCGCATGGGTACTGACGAATCCAACCGTCGCGCCACTGTACTCGAACCCGATGCAGGCCAAAGGCATGCCCTACGAGGAAGTCAGCTTCCCCGCCAAGGACGGTAGCCGGATGGTGCAGGGCTGGTATATCCCCGCAGATCAATCGAAGAAAACGATTATTTTCAGCCACGGTTATGGGGCCAACCGCGAAGAAAGCTGGATTCCGATGTATGATCTGGCGCATTATGCCCACCGTTTGAATTTTAACGTTGTCATGTTCGATTACGGATTCGCATCACAAAATAGCAAAGCCGTCGCAACCGGAGGCAAAGCGGAATCCCAGCAGCTTCTCGGGGCCATCCAGCTTGCGAAGCAACGCGGCTCCTCGGAGATTATCGTATGGGGCTTCTCGATGGGAGCAGGAACCGCCCTTCAGGCGGGCTTGCAAACCAAGGATGTGGACGCCATGATTTTGGACAGCACCTTCCTGCTGGAGCCGGATACGCTGTACCATAACATTCATAATCAAATTGATCTGCCGCGCCATCCATCTCTGGAAATTCTGGAGCTGCTGTTTCCAGTCTTGAACGGTACCAGCCTGCATCAGATTCCATATCAAGAGGTCAAAGCAGAAAACTATCCGTTCCCGATCATGTTCGTGCATGGGACGCAGGATGAAAAAGCTCCTTACCCAATTGCGGAAAAGCTCGCTGCCAATCAAACCAACCCCCTTTCCAGTGTGTGGATTGTCAAAAACGGGCTGCATGAGCTTATTTTCAGAGAGCATCCACGTGAGTATTTGCGGCGGGTATCGACGTTTTTAAGCGGTGTACAAGAGTTGGAGGACAAGAAAACTATCGCTAATGCCAGTAAACAAACGACTACGCAGTAATGGTTCTATTTTAGTAGCCATACTCCTTTCAACCTGGAGAAGCCCGTCTGTGGACACTTAACCCGTGCCGCAACGCGGCTTCTTTTTTGCATCCAGCTATGTATTCATTGCCCCACATTACATATCGCGCCGGAGCCGGGGAGTTTGTAGACATATTCCCGATGAGACGGCGAATATACTGGGTACGTATGCATCCGGGTCAGGTTCTTGGGACCAGCCCGGATAGCCATAGTGGGATACGGGAGGTAAAAATGATGCTGAGTACTTACGGGTCTTTCCTGCCCTTGCGTGTGCTGGAGGAAATCCGGCATTGGAAGCAGCAGGAAAGCTGGCATGTGGAAGTGATTAAGTCCGCTACAGAGGGCCTGGAGCCTGCTTACGTACGGCTGCTGGATGACTGGAGGACAGTATTCGAACAGACGGAACGCACCGCTATAGAGCTACTAGAAGAGCAGCGAAGCGCCCTCGATCCGGCAGATCAGGCGTGGCATCGTCAATGGGAGCAAACGTCGGCTGCTGCACAAGCACAAGCCAGGCAATCGCAGTCGAGAGATTTGGGGTCAGGATCAGCGCCAGAAGAGTTACAATCAGCTAAGGCAACGGCAGGAATGACATCAGATTCACAGCCTGTCTCACAAGAGCTGAATCGTCGTCTGGACAAATTGCTGCAAACCGCAAACCGCCAGTCACAGGAGTATGTACGGCAGCTCAGTCTGCTGACCGAGCACAGCCATGCGTTACGGCAGCAGCCGAAATCCACCGGAGTTGTGCTGCACGCAGCACATGAGAGTCAGTATTTCCTGATCTCCACCAATCCCTTTCAGGAGCCCGGCTCCATTGCGCGGGCCAGTGCATTGTATCATGTGGCGGCAGAAGGTGAGAATTACCCTGAGGATGCGCTACGAGAGCGTCAGACAGGACAGACAGGCGGTTCGAGGTGGGAAGGCCCGTGGGCGAATAAAGACAAAGGCGTTCAGTCCAGCCAGACAGAACCTTCGGCTACGGAAAAAAATTCCCCCGGCCGACCTGTTCCCATCGGGGGACATCGTTTACCTCCGCTTCCTTATCCCTATAATGCGCTTGAACCGTACATTGATGAAAAAACGATGCGTATCCACCATGACAAGCATCATCTAAGCTATGTAAATGATTTGAACAAAGCGGAGAAAAAGCTGGAGGAAGCCCGGAGAACGGGTGATTTTGACCTTGTGAAGCATTGGGAACGCGAACTGGCGTTTAATGGCGCGGGCCATTATCTGCACACCCTTTTCTGGACGATTATGAGTCCTCAGGGCGGCGGAACACCAAGCGGGCCACTAGCAGAACAGATTAAAAAGGATTTTGGCAGCTTCGATGCATTCAAGAAGCAATTCAGCTCAGCAGCCGAGAAGGTCGAGGGTGGCGGCTGGGCCATCCTGACGTGGAGTCCACGTGCAGGGCGGCTTGAAATTTTGCAGGCCGAAAAGCACCAGAACCTGACTCAATGGGAGTCCATTCCGTTGCTGGCGATTGATGTGTGGGAGCATGCCTATTACTTAAAGCATCAGAACGAGCGCAACAAATACATCGAGGACTGGTGGCATGTCGTCAACTGGCCTGAGGTCGAAAAACGCTACACCCAAGCCTCGAAGCTGAGATGGCAGCCGTTCTAAACCAAGACTCATCTGTACCAAGAATATGCTTTCCACTACACCTGTGAATCGTATCGCTCTCTGAGCGCTGCCATTTGCTCCGTCAGTCCCTGCGGCTGCACCAGTGAGCCATCGGCAGGCAAAATCGCCGCCCGACTTTCGACTACACGGCGCAGCGATGCCGTATACGCCTCAACAGACGGCACCCCGGCCAGCTCCCTCAGGCTGCCCATCGTTTCCGGATTCACCTGCGGATAATCCGGCTTCGGCACGCCCGTCGGCGCAGCTCCGGCTGCCTCCGCATAGAACCGCTGCACCGCCTGTGCGCGCTCCACGCCACTGCCCTCAATCATCACAAAAGCCGTGATGATATAGGCCTTGGCCTGCCGCCGCTGCGCAATGCCGCAAAACTTGCGGCCTCGGACGCTGACATCGTAATCGCCGGGACAGAAGGACCCGGCGATTTCCCCGGTCTGCGCCTCGGCGGACCACGGGGCCAGCGCATCGGCAATCAGCCCCGCCATAAGCCGAAAATCTTCATGCAGGCTGATTGCCCGCTGCGGATTCGGCAGGATCAGGGACAGGTTCAATACCCCCCTGTCCAGCATGACGGCCGCTCCGCCCGAGGGACGCACGCATACCGAGGTTCCCGCATTCCGCACACGCTCCATCGCCTGCGGCGCGTACGGAAGCCTGCGGTCCCGGTGGCCGATCACCAACGCAGCCGGGTGCCGCCATAGATGCAAAACAGGCGCAGCTCCTTGCCCTACTTGCCGACAGGCCAGTTCCTCCCACGCCAGTGGAGACAAAACATTCGTCTGTGTAGTTGCGAGTGGCACTTCAAACCATTGCAGATCAGGCAAAACCGTTGTTTTGGCTGCTGACATATGTACATTCTCCATACGTTATCCCCTATCTTAAAAATAACTGTTATCCATAGGCTAATCGTAATTTTCAAGGCAGCTATGCTGCTATTTTTTCATTTCATCCTTCTTCACAGCAGCTATCCCGTCGTATCTATATCTAATGTTAGCAAAAAAGGGTGGCTACGCCTATGCGTAAACCACCCTTTTTTATTCATCCCATCATCGTCACGCCTGTTCGGTTAATCCTTGAGCAGCGAGAGGAACTCTGCACGCTGCGCAGCATCATCACGAAACGTTCCGCGTACCGCAGAAGTTACCGTTTTGCTGCCAGGCTTTTTGACGCCCCTTGAACACATGCACAAGTGCTCGCCTTCCACGACCACCATAACCCCGTGAGCGGAGACCGCTTCATTCAAAATATCTGCGATCTGTGCCGTAATGCGCTCCTGCACCTGCAATCTGCGCGTTACAGCCTCAACCAAACGGGCAAGCTTGCTTAGCCCTACAATTTTGCCGCTGGGTACATAACCGATATGCACTTTTCCGAAGAAAGGAGCCATATGGTGCTCACACTGGCTGTAATAAACGATGTCCTTCACGATCACAAGCTCCTCGTGATTTTCGTCGAAGGTTACACCCAGCGCATCCCGGGGATCAACCTCATAACCTGCGAATATCTCCTCATACATGCGCGCTACGCGTGCCGGTGTTTCCAGCAAGCCTTCACGCTTGGGGTCCTCACCGATCAATTGTAGAATTTGTTCCACATGGTACTCGATTTTATCCCGGTTATCCGCAGCTTTGCGGTTAATATAATCTTTTACGCCAGCCACAGTAATCCTCCTCTGTGCAACCTCATGCGGCATCCGTGCTTATGTTGCTCATTATTTCCGACGGCCCTGATTTTTACGCGGACCTGGCTGATTTTTGGAGAACTGCTGGTTCTTCATCATCTGCTGAGCCTTCTGCATTTGCTTCCCATTCAGGTTGTAACCCATCTGTTTGGCCATTTTTTGCAGCGTATCAGGATCGTTTTGCATCTTTTCAAGCTGTTTGCGAAGATAATAAGCACCGATGAAAAATCCCCCGACCAAACCAACAATCAGGGTAATGATCGGAATGACAATATTCCACACCACGAAGTCGTCACCTCTGTATATTTATATGAAACCTCTTGAATTATACACGAACCTATCATAGCAAAACATGGGGCAGCTAGCAAATCACAATTTGCAAACGTATGTCCTCATTGCTTCTCCAAATCCAGCAGCTTCATCTTGGTTGGCAGGCCCCCGGCATACCCAACCAAGCTCCCGTTTGCACCTGATACCCGGTGACATGGAATCAGAATGGGTAACGGATTTTTGTTGTTCGCTCCGCCGACCGCACGTACCGCCTTGGCCCGGCCAATCGACTCCGCGATATCCTTGTAAGACACGCTTTGCCCATACGGAATATTTTGTAGCGCACGCCATACCTGCTCCTGAAAAGGAGTACCCCTCAAATCATAGGGCACAGTGAAATCCCGTCGGTCTCCGGCAAAATATTCACGCAGTTGATCCGCAGCCTCGCGCAGCTTTTCCGGCTCCTGCACATAAACATATTCCCCGATCCATGTACGGGCCCATTGCTGAAGCAGTGCCTCCTTCGCATAAAAAACGCCAAAATCAATCCGGCATAGCCCCCGGTCCGTCGCACACAGCGTCAAAATGCCAATCGGTGTCTCCATTTCATCATAATAAATCGTAGTCGGTCCTTCTGAAACCTTTTGCTGTTCAGCCTGTTCTCGTTCCTCAAGTTTGGAATGCGCCTGCGCGACCATTTCGCGTACTTGCTCATGTTGTTCCTTCTCAGATGCTTGCTCGATCGCTGTCATTGCGTGTTTTCCTCCAATTCGGCTCAAAGCCCATGCTGCCGTACCCCGAAGCTCAGGACGCGGATCATCCAACAGAACCTCCGTCAGCTTGGGCACGGCGCTAATATCCTTGAAATTGCCGAGCGCAATAACCGCATTGCGCTGAATCGGCTTCTTTCCTCGCCAGGCTGCCGCACTTTGACCAAATCTCTCTTTGAATTCACGATTGCTCAAATCCAGTAACGGCAGCAGCAATGGCTTCACAATCTCGGGATCGGGTGTAAGCTCAGGATGATGATCCCAGTTGAGGCCCCGATTTTTGGGGCATACGATTTGGCAGGTATCACATCCGTACAACCGATTCCCGATTTTTAGCATAAATTCCTCATCCAGAAAACCTTTCGTTTGCGTCAAAAAAGACACACACCGCTGGGCATTAAGCTGCCCCGGTCCGACAAGCGCCCCCGTAGGGCACGCATCCAGGCATTTCGTACACTCCCCGCAACCGTCCGTCACTGGCTCATCCGGCTGAAAAGGGATATTCGTCAGCAGCTCACCAAGATAAATCCATGATCCCAGTGTTGGTGAAATCATCATCGTGTTTTTGCCGCTAAAGCCAATACCCGCCCGTTCCGCTACGGCCCGGTCCGACAGTTCTCCGGTATCCACCATGTTTTTCATAATCGCGTCGGGAACCCGTTCACCTATAAAAGCCTCCAGCTTTTCCATCGCCTCGCGCAGCACCAAGTGGTAGTCCTTACCCCAAGCGGAACGCGCCAAAATGCCACGGTACTTGCCTTTGTCCGACTTCGGCGGGTCCTTCATTTTGGAAGGATAAGCCACCGCAATGGCAATCAGGGATGCAGGCTGCGAACCGTACAATTCCGGGTAGATCCGTTTATCAATGTCCGGCTCCTCAAAACCGGATTCATAGCCTTTGGCGCGATGCTCTTCCAATATTGCTTTCAGAGACAGAAAGGGATCGGCGGATGCGAACCCGATGGAGTCGATGCCCAGCCCCGGAGCCGCTTCGATAATCTCCTGCTTGAGCGAGGCCCAAGTCAAAGCGGTTCCAGCAGCCGTTGGTGTCTGTCCGCGTTGCATCCGATACTCACCTCTCTTTCATATCACTTATATGAGGATTTCTGTAAAATCCCCATATCTCAAATTTCAACAGAATATAGCAGCAGATGCTACCGTAAATTTTTAACAGCGCTGGTCGCCAAGAAATCACAATGATTGTTCAGCTCGTTGTCACTGTGACCTTTGACCTTCACATACTCAACCTCATGCTTGCTCATCAGTTCCCACAGTTCTTCCCATAACTCCTTGTTTTCAACTGGCTGATTTTTACTGTTACGCCAGCCGTTACGAAGCCAATTCTTAATCCAGCCCTGTTTGAAGCAGTTTACAACATAGGCGGAGTCACTGTGTACCTTTACATGGCAAGGCTCCTTGAGCAGCTTGAGCGCTTCGATCACGGCCTTGATCTCCATGCGATTGTTTGTCGTCATTTTTTCGGCCCCGGACAACTCCTTGCGATGCTCTCCATATAGTAAAACGACGCCCCAGCCCCCAGGACCGGGATTTCCCGAACAAGCGCCGTCGGTATATACCATCACTTCTTTCATATTTCTCTTCCCTTCCTGATCGGTCACCGCCTGCCCCGTCATGGTCCTGACGATTTGCACACGTTCCCCATTAATTTCAGCATACAGACTATGGCTGCTCTACAGCCACTTCCACTCGGATAACGGCCAAAATACAAGCTCCGCCCGCCCCAGCAAATCTTGAGATTTAATGCTGCCAAAATATCGGCTATCCTTGCTGCCCGCGGCGTGTCGGTTATCGCCCATGACAAAAAAGTGCCCCGGCTCCACTGTAAAAGGACCGTAATCACCGTCCTCAATCTCAGAGTCGGTGTAAGGCTCGTTTTGCAGCTTACCGTTCACATATAGATGATTATGCTCAACCCGGATTACATCCCCCGGAGTGCCTATGACTCTTTTCACTAAAAATCTCGGACTGGACGGATTGGAGTCAGGATCTTGTAATATCACGATATCACCCCTGCCCGGATCATGAAAATTGTAAACCAGCTTGTTAACGAACAAATGCTGGCTTTCCATCAGCGTCGGCTGCATTGAATGTCCCCTGACCGTAGACAAATTAAACACGAACAGGTTCAGCAGCAGCAAGACGGTCATCGCGATCAGAAGAGTCACCAACCAATCGCGTATGTAACTCCAACGACCTGCATGTTTGGACGTTTCCGGCGAAGGAAGCGGGCCTGACGAAGGAGCCAGTGTGTCCATAATAAACCTCCTCAACCCTGTTATAAATAGAAAAGCATATCCCGTACCCGATTGCAACGGTTACTCAGATATGCTCTAAATGGAAATATTAGCTTTGAAAATATTCGATTCTCTTTATATCCATTGCCGATTAATGAGGAGCCAAAATGCTGAGCTGCTGAAAAGTCTGTAATATCTGGCTTGCCCCATAGCCCATCGCTTCATACAAAGGCATGGCTGCGCTGTTATGCTTGTCTCCGGCTACCCAGATGCGGCTAACCTTACGTTGCTGAAAACGCTGCTCCATAGACTCGACAAGCGATTTGCCAATTCCCATCCGACGATGATCCGGGTGAATAGCAATACGATAATAACAACCATGATTCTGATCAATCGTGCCGATTAGAGCGCCAACCAGCTCTTCATCTTCTTCCGCAACGACGATCAAGCCGGAATCCCACGAAAGCTGACGGGCAAAAGCTCCCACCGTCTCTTTGTAGCACTCCTCAGACAAGGCAATCTGCATGAGTTCCATTACTGGATTCACATCACTCAATTGAAAGGAACGAACGTGCATAAGTAATATCTCCCTTTTCGTAAGCTTAATAAGACAAATTGAGACAGCACCGTCATTTTTACATAAATCCTTAAAATTCTTAGCATGGTGTTAATCACAAGGCATTATGATAAAAATACGATCTGCTATATATGAATTGAAGAACAGGAGAAGGGTATATGCCCTCAAGTTCGTCATATCCGCAGACATGACAAGATATAGCAGACGACAAAAAAGCCGAAATTTCTGCTTCCTTGAACATTAAACCACACTTTTAGATGGAATACATCCCTTTTTCTCGTGTAAGCGCTATATATGAAGCGTTTACATTTTAGGGCTGTATAATTTGCCTCTTATTACCTATACACCATGTATTCCAAGCGGGTTTTTGGACATGATAGCTACCAGGTCGTAATGCCCAGTTTCCTATTTTACAAACAAAAATGTTGATAAAATAGGCTGAATGCGGTTTAATATAACTGACGAGGGTATTATTACATAGGAACAACTTACCCAACCATATAATCAGGAGGGATTTACTATGGCATTTCAATTACCAGAACTTCCTTACGCGAAAGACGCACTGGAGCCGCACATTGACGCGCTCACAGTAGAAATTCACCATGATCGTCACCATAACACATACGTAACAAACCTGAACGCAGCTCTGGAAAACGCTCCTGAACTGCAAAGCAAAAGTCTGGAGGATCTCATCTCCAATCTGGACAGCGTTCCTGAAAGCATCCGCACTGCGGTTCGCAATAATGGTGGTGGACACCACAACCACAGCCTGTTCTGGGAAGTTATCGGCCCGAACGGCGGCGGACAACCAACTGGTGCCATTGCTGAAGCAATCAGCAATGAGCTGGGCGGCTATGACAAATTCAAAGAAGACTTCACTAAAGCAGCTACAACACGCTTTGGTAGCGGCTGGGCTTGGCTGGTTGTCGGCAAAGACGGCAAATTGGCAATCACTAGCACGCCAAACCAGGATAGCCCGCTGTCTGAAGGTCTGACTCCGGTACTCGGACTGGACGTTTGGGAGCATGCTTACTACCTGAAATATCAAAACAAACGCCCGGATTACATTGCAGCATTCTACAATGTTATCAACTGGGATGAAGTGAACAAACGTTACGCGGCTGCGAAGAAATAAGCCAATAACAACATCTCTACCCTATAATAAAGGGCTGTCTCAAAAGTAGATTTTCTACGAGTGAGACAGCCCTTTTCAATTTAAATTGGTGCACAAAGGTTTCTGTCCATTTGAGCCCTACTGGAGCCGCCAGAGTGAAGCTGAAGAAGGATTGGCATTCCATGGTTAACTGGAGGAGACGTTTCTTAAATACAATCTCTGGAGGTTCATGGATGCAGACTTTTTTTCGTTACAACTGGATGATTCGGGAACAATGGTACCGCTGGTGTGAAGAGGTACCGCAGGAGGAACTTCTGAAAGAACGCGTTGGCGGGGTTGGCGGCATTCTGAAGACGTTGTTTCATGTCGTCGATGTAGAGTGGAGCTGGGTTCAAACGATTCAGGGCAAACCCGACTTTCAGGAGGACTTCTCGCGGTATGATACGCTGGACAAGGTTCGCGAGCTGGATGCGAAGTTTCGAATCGATGTCGAGCCGTTCGTGCTCTCCTGGCATGAAGGTCTGGAACGAAAAAGGTTTGAAGATCACCTCCCGGACGGCAGGATTGTGATTGATGCCTGGGGCGAGGTGATGCGCCATGTCATTGCTCACCAAATCCACCATATTGGGCAGTTGTCCATATGGTCCCGGGAGCTCGGCAAGCCTCCAGTTTCGGCCAATGTAATCGGCAAAGGGCTGATTGAGAGTGATCGTGGTGTCGATTAGCTTTAACGGCGTAAATGTATATCCATGTGGAAACAGGTCCGTCCTCAGTAGTTTTTAACTGCTGAGGACGGACCCTTTTACTTTCTGGATATGTTTCGCATTACGTAAGAACTGCTTGCCGCTGCACACTCATCTGATACTGCTTAGGCGTAACGCCATACTTCTTTTTAAAAAGTCCAATAAAATAGGAAACGCTCTCATAATTCAAATCAAAAGCGACTTCCGTCACGTTCCGGTGCTGGAGCCATTGCTTGGCGAGCTGCATTTTTTGATTCGTTATATAGTCAAGCGGAGTTAATCCTGTTATTTTTTTAAACTGATTCGTGAAATTCGCATGTGACATATTATAGTTATCCGCCAAATCCTTCACATGCCTAATGCCAGGCAACTGCTCCTGAATATCCCGGATCGCCCGAAACACAGGATGCCGATGATTCGTAAGCAGATTCTGCTCAAGCACCTGCATCTGTAGCAGATGATAGGCCATTTCCTGAGCGCTCAGATCAATCAGGAAATTTTTTCTTTCAGCGGGATGTGCCATATATTGCTTGATCCGCTCCATCGATGCGGTAAGTGAGTCCGCCTTTTCGTTCAGCTCGCAGCGAACCACCGAATGGGTCGGGCAACTCTCCGGGACCTGAAATTCCTCCTCTACCACGTTCCTTAACCGTTCCATCAACTGATCGCTTAATTCAAAGACCAGTGCCTTGGTGTGTTCTTTGATTTTCATTTCAACGCTGGACTGTGGAGGAAGCAGGATAATCTCCTGAGAATCGTATTCAAAATGCTCCGTTTCATTAATTTTGACTTCTTTTCTCCCCTCCAAAATCGTACACAGCTTCGGGCATTCATATGAAGCATATTTCTCGTAATAATTTTCTGGAAGATCATAATACAAAATTCTGATCAGATCGGTTTCATATCCATATTGCAGTTCGCTATAACGATTAAAGTCGCCTAAAGTCTTGGAATGTTCCATCCGTTTCACCCTTCAGCATTTTGCATAATCTGATTGAAGGCCGCTCTCTGGATTTATGCAAAATGCTCCCTTTTAAAAATCACGATATTTTATAATAAAATGCGTTAGTTCCCGCCAATATAGGGCAGTATGATAAGGATATAAGGATGGTTGTAAGATCCTTTAATTCCATCATTATACCTTGATTTACCTCAAAATAATAACAAAGGTGGATGCATGTTTATGACGGGAACTTCAAAATTTATGATGCCGGGTATGAGTCTTATGGGCTCAGGCGCACTGGCGGATGCAGGTACAGAAATCGGAAAATTGGGCTTTAAAAATGCATTGATCGTAACCGATAAGCCTTTAGTTGATATTGGGATTGTGAAAAAAGTAACAACTATGTTGGACAGTCATAACGTAAAATCCGTCGTATACAGCGGCACGCAGCCGAATCCCACAGTTTCCAATGTCAACGAGGGCTTGGCGCTGCTGAAACAATCCGGGTGTGATTTTATTATTTCGCTCGGAGGCGGGTCACCGCATGATTGTGCCAAGGGAATCGCGCTTTTGGCCTCCAACGGCGGACAGATCGGCGACTACGAAGGCGTGGATAAATCCGGGAAGCCTTCCTTCCCACTGATTGCCATTAACACCACGGCAGGAACAGCTAGTGAAATGACTATGTTTTGTATTATTACGGATGAAGAGCGTCATATCAAAATGGCGATTGTCGACAAGCACACGACACCACTCATTGCCGTCAATGATCCTGATCTGATGATGGCTATGCCCAAATCATTAACTGCCGCAACGGGGATGGATGCGCTCACTCATTCTATTGAAGCTTATGTTTCCACAAATGCCACACCGATCACAGATGCTTGCGCGCTTAAAGCAATTGAGCTGATTCGGGATCATCTGGTCAAAGCCGTCGATGACGGAAATGATGTGGAAGCCCGTAGCCAAATGGCCTACGCCGAGTTCCTCGCAGGGATGGCGTTCAATAACGCCGGATTAGGCTTTGTTCACGCCATGGCGCACCAACTGGGTGGCTTCTATAATCTGCCGCACGGGGTCTGTAACGCCATTTTGCTGCCGCATGTAGAGCGCTATAATGCCAAGGCTTCCGCCCAACGACTCACCGACATTGCCCGTACACTTGGCGAAAAAACGGACGGTGTTACACCGGAACAAGGTGCCAACCTCGCCCTGCACGCTATCGAAAAGCTGGCTAAACGGGTCAACATCCCTTCCGGGCTGGAAGAACTCGGCGTCAAACGCGAAGATTTCGCTGTTCTCGCTGCTAACGCACTCAAAGATGCCTGCGGTGCAACGAATCCGATTCAGCCTACGCAACAAGAAGTGATCAACATTTTTGAACAGGCGATGTAAATAAAGAATTAGCCTAAAACCTCGGCTACGACTATGGATAGGTATTGCCTATACGTATCGTTATTTAAATGAGATGTCGGGCTTAATGAAAAAAGAACACAAAAAAACTGCCGGGACTTCTCCCGACAGCTTGGGGGCCTACATCAAGGTCCCTTTTTGCTTTGCAAAATATTCAGTGATCAGATCGAGGAACACCTTGGGAAACGCCAAGGTGTCCATATCGGCCTCGCTGATCCAGCGGTACCCCGCAGGCGGCGCCGTGCGCTCCTCCTGCTCCGCCAGCGCAAGCAGCGCACCCGGCTTCGCACCACCGGTGCTGTAGCCTGCCCGCTGCTCGGCAGCCAGCGACTGTCCGCCAGCCTCTCCGGCAGGGCTGGCGACCTCTTCACACTGGAACACACGCAGGTTCCAGTGAATGTGGCTGAACGTGTGCTCCGCCTCACGTACAAACCGCACCGGACGCGCGAGCACGCCCTCCGCCAGCAAATGAGCCGCCAGGTGATCCATGGCTGGCTCATCCGGCACCGGGCCGTTGTAGCCCTCCGGCCCGACAAGCTCGTGCGGCAGCTCCCACATGCGGGCCAACAGGCCCTTGGCCGGGCGCTGACGCACAAGCAGGCGGCCTGCATTCGCGCCGCTGCCCTCGATGAGGGCGACGGAACGCGGCTCCAGCCGCGGCGGCTTCGCCTTCGTCTTGACCGGGAGCGTCTCCTCCCGTCCTGCCAATCGGCCCGAGCAATGCTCCATGACCGGGCAGGTCAGGCACTGGGGCGACTTCGGCGTGCAGACCAGGGCACCCAGCTCCATCAGTGCCTGATTGAAGTCGGAGGCTCTCCCTTCGGGGATCAGCTCCCGCACCAGACTTTCCATATGCGCTCGCGTGCTGCCCTTCATGATATCCTCTTCAATCAGGAAATATCGCGACAGCACCCGCATCACATTTCCATCCACAGCAGGCTCCGGCCGATTGAAGGCAATGCTCATAATCGCTCCCGTCGTATACGGGCCTACGCCTTTCAGAGCAGCGACAGCCTGCGTATCATCCGGCACTTCCCCGCCGTGAAGCTCAACCACTTGTTTCGCTGCCGTTTGCAAATTCCGGGCTCGTGAATAATAACCTAGCCCTTCCCACAGCTTAAGCACATCCTCCTCAGGCGCTTCCGCCAGCGCCTCAATCGTCGGAAAGCGTGCAATAAAACGGTTAAAATACGGAATCACCGTATCAACACGCGTCTGCTGGAGCATAATTTCCGAAATCCAGATGTAAAAAGGATTCCGGTGACGGCGCCACGGCAAATCACGCTTGCTTCGTGTATACCAATTCAGCAGCTCGAAGCTGAAATAACGTTTTTGTTCCAATGTATGGGTAGTCATCACATCATGTCTCCTTATATTCAACAATCACAAAAGCAGAGGCAATGTTGGGTTGATGTGTAATACTCAGGTGAATGCTGTAATCCGAGCCGCCCGCACCCGACAGCCCCAGTCTGTCCCACGCAGGGGCAGATAAATAAACCGCCGGCTTGCCCCCTGGCTCCGGTAAAATATCCATATCGCCGAACCCGATCATCTGCCCGATTCCGCAGCCGAAAGCTTTCGTTATCGCTTCCTTCGCGGCAAAGCGCCCTGCTACAAACTCCGCCAGCCTGCCCCTTCGCTCCACAGCAAGGTCGCGTTCAGCCGGGGTCAACACCCGATTCAAAAAAGCGTCTGCATGCTTGCCTGCCAATATGTCAGCCATCCGGCTTATTTCCAGCACATCATGTCCGATTCCGTAGATCATTTGGGTATTCCCCGTCCTTTTATACTTTACTGCCCCTATTGTAACAGCGTGTCCACATCATGGCGAGTCACAAAGCCGTAAAAGCGACACCAAAATATGTTAAAATAAGAGAGGCTATTTGCAAATGTTGATTTAGCTTATATGCCTATTTAAAATTCCCGTAGAGAGGAAGGATAGGATGTCAGAATCACTCGTTTTTGAAGCAGGTACGGAAGCAGGTACAGATGCGGTAATCCGGGCTTCCTGGTTTCCCGCCAAAAATACAGCCAAAAGCTTGCTCGTCATCGCTCATGGCTATAAGGGCTTTAAGGATTGGGGCATGTTCCCCTATATAGCAGAAGCCTTGAGCATAGACAACCATGTCATAACCTTCAACTTTTCACATAATGGCATAGGTGAGGATTTGACGAATTTTACCGAGCTGGAAAAGTTCGCACGGAATACCTACAGCCGGGAACAAGAGGACTTGGACGTATTGCTGACAAATCTGCGAGCACGCCACGAGTTCAGAGAGCTGCCGTTGTTTCTGTTAGGACACAGTCGTGGTGCGGGAAGCTGCTTCATATACGGTCTGGATCATCCCGGCGAAATATCCGGCGTCATTTCATGGAATGGCGTAACTGACCTGGACCTGTTCACCTTGCCACAAAAAGAAGAAATGCGGACCAAGGGACGCAGCTACGTGCAAAACGCCAGAACCGGACAGCAGCTTCCGCTGGACCTTGTTATTTTGGAAGATATGGAACAGAATCGCCAGCGCTTTGCCATCGTGGACAGGCTTAAAGACAGCCAACTGCCTGCCGTACTCATTCAGGGTACCGATGATTCCAAACGCCTGCGTGAAGGCTCTGCCCTGCTTACCTCGGTTCGTCCTGATATTGAATGGGTGCAAATTCAAGGGGGCAATCATACCTTCAATACCGTTCACCCGTTCCAGGGAAGCAGCCTTCCGCTGGATCAGGCGATTACCGAAACCCGTCGCTTTATTGAATGGATCACTAATTAACACTAATTAAGCTACAACCTGTCGCCAAAATAAACGGCGATCCGCCGGGCGGATCGCCGCATTATTATTTTACAATTCCATAATTGTTCGCTGTTTAAATGCCTGGAATGCTTGTCCGCTTATGCGCTGTGCGTGTGAAGAAGCTTTCCAGCTTTTCACGTGCCGCCGGGTCAATTTCCTTGCCTTCCAGATAGTCGCTGTTCGCTTCATAAGAGATGCCCAGTTCTTTTTCATCCGTCTGGCCTTCCCACAATCCCGCTGTAGGCGCTTTGTCCAGAATGGCCTGCGGAACTCCCAGGTAACTCGCCAGCAAACGCACCTGACGTTTGTTCAGCGTGCTGAGCGGCGTGATATCAACGGCACCATCGCCCCATTTAGTATAAAAGCCTGTGATGGCTTCCGAGGCATGATCCGTACCCACAACGAGCAGATTCAGCTCATTCGCAAGCGCGTACTGAACCACCATACGTGTTCTCGCCTTCACATTCCCTCTCACTTGCGGGGTAATGGAACGCTCAAGACCGATATCCTTCAACGAATGCTCTACTTCCACGGCAACCTTGTCCACCGCTTCCTGAATGTTCGTTTCCCCGGCATATTTCAGGTCAAACGCTTTGGCTACCGCGTAGCTGTGCTCGATATCTTCCTGCTTGCCATACGGCTGAAATACTCCAAGCGTTTTGTACTCTTCGCCCTGCTCCTGCGTCAGCTCATCCGTAGCCTGTTTGCACAAGGCAGCCGCTACGGCACTGTCGATCCCGCCGCTGATGGCGATCAGCAGACCCTTACTTCCGGTTTTCGTGACGTACGTCTTGAGGAAATCCACACGCTTGCGGACCTCAGCCTCTACGTTAATGGTAGGTTGTACTCCCAATTCAGCAATAATCTGTTCCTGCAAACTCATCAGATAAGCACCTCTTTTTTAGGAATTTCCTTCACAAGCCAACATGCAAAAGCCCCGGCAAGTTTCGCAAGCGAAAAATGCGGGGCCTAGCTTGAGCTGTTTTACCGGCAAAAACGGTCAAATGCACTGGTCAAATCAGCAGCGATTTGATCTGCCGAACGATCCTCCACCTGATGGCGCTCGATGAAGTGAACCAGTTCGCCGTCTTTCAACAGCGCGATCGAAGGAGAAGATGGCGGATATGGTGCGAAAAATTCGCGTGCCTTCGCCGTTGCTTCCTTATCCTGACCAGCAAAAACCGTGTACAGGTGATCCGGTGTAATATCATGCTTCAGCGCTTCGGCTACACCCGGACGGCATTGACCTGCGGCACAACCGCATACCGAGTTCACAACGACCAACACTGTACCTTTGGCATCAGGCAGCTTGGCCTCCACATCTTCCTGAGTACGCAGCTCCTGAATTCCGAGACTCGTCAGTTCATCGCGCATCGGCTGAACAGAATCTCTCATATATTGATCAAAAGACATCGACATATTCGTTCACTCCTTTTCGAAAAATCATGTATATTACGTTGCTTAATTTCAGCCTCTGCCGTGTTAAAGACATGGACATCTAATCTTTATTATACAATCTTTTTCACGCAATTTGCAAAAATCCAGACATATATTTGTACAATTATTTCTGTATGGAATTCATGGAAGGTGATTCAGAATGTTCCCTGTAAGCCGGAATGGTTCTGCGCAATCGAACCCTAAACTGCGTTCCCATTCCTTCCACCGAATCTACGGCAATGGTACCGTGATGACGTTCCACAATGCTTTGGCATAAGGCCAGGCCCAGACCTGTCCCTTTCGTTTTGGTCGTGTAAAAAGGCTGAAACAGCTTTTCAAGCTGATTTTGCGGAATACCGGGACCCGTATCCTTCACTTCCAGCTCCACAAAATCGCCCTCTTCATGAGTCGAAATCGTCAGCACGCTTTTATCCCCCATAGCCTCCATCGCATTACGCGACAGATTAAGCAGCAATTGCTTCATTTCCTTAGGGTTCAAATGTAGCATGGTGATATGCTCCTCCAGCTTCAGCTCAATCGTCTGTCCTCTCAGGTTGGCATCTGCCCACAGCAGAGGAGTGAGTTCACGAATAATGTCATGAAGATGGCATTGCTCCTTCTCGACAATTCGGTTCTGGGCAAGTGACAGGAAATCGTTAATAATTCCATTCGCCCGATCCAGCTCCTCCATCACAATACGGTAGTAATGACCGAGGGAATCGGGACTCTTTTCGCGCATGAGCTGTAAAAATCCGCGCACAACCGCCATTGGATTGCGTATTTCATGAGTAATGCCTGCCGCCATCTGTCCGACCAGACTAAGCCTCTCGAAATTACCCAGTTCGCTGCGCAGTGTCTCCAGCTCTGTAATGTCCTGCAAAGCGATAATGACACCAGTCGTTTTGCTTGCATGTTTATCACGAATAGGAAGGAAGCTTGAGAAAAACACTTTGGGAGGCACATTTATAAAATCAGCACCCGCCTCTCCTTCAAGGGCCCTCGCAACACGCTCATTGACCACTGGTGCAGTGCTAAAACCAAACAGCGATGTCAAAGGACGACCCACCACCTCAGGCAGCGTAATAAACGGATCGAGATCCCGATAGAGTTCCAGCATCGTTTTGTTCATATGTATAATCCGTTCTTCGCTGTCCAGAGTGACCAGAGCTAACGGCATCAGATCCATAACTTGACGCAGCTTATCTGCTTCAATTAAATATTTGCTCGTAAACTCAGTCACATCCCGCCGTAACGCTATCTTCTCGAAGGCATTTTGCATCAGACTGACGACTATAAAGCTTGCCAGTACACCTGCTGCAATATTCCACAGCGTCGTAAGGAGATCGGGGACGTATACCCAGACATCCTGTTTGCCCCACAATAGCGGGAATAACGCCTTAAGCAGCATATCAGCCGCAACATAGACAGAAATCAGAAGTTTTTTGTCCAATAATGTTCCTCTTTGAAAGAACTTGACGTGCAGCAGCATAAAAGGAAAAAGAATAAAACCCGTACCCACATACATTGGCGACATTGCCGTAGATTGCGCTATAATCAGAACACTGACCAGCGCAGAAGCGGCAAGAACAAATGCGGTGCGCCGTCTGCCGTACATGATGCCAACAGCGAGAGGGATAATTCCCAGGTTGGAAGGCAAGCCATAAGGAGACTGATATTGAAAGAGCGAACATAGCAGTATGGCCGGCAAGCAACACAAATAAAGGATCCCTTGATTAGATCCGGGAAGCAGATTGCCACCCCAAACCTTTTTCTTATCCCCACAATCCGTTAATATAGAGAAAAAACCCGCCGACATCACGGCAAGGAGAACTTGAAGCACACTTTCCTTCAACGCAATTAACAAGGACTTCTCCCCCTCATCATCTTTCCTTGACGCCGTTAGTTGAATTAAAGCACAGGCTACAATATATTACAATATATGTGTTAAAATCCCGGTATAGAACGACAAAATCTGCGAAACACCAGATAGATATGAAGATGACGGCTTTACGTATTTTCTGGGAAAATCGAGAAGATGGCTTCTACTATCTATATATGGACTGAGATAATTTTATTCATCTATATATTGCATTCTAGAGCAAATGAAATCGAATACCCAAGATTTTGGTATGTTATATCTTTATACAAAAATACCGCGATAATGTGTATCTAAGATAACGGTATTACGATATGATGAAAATCCTGTTACTCCATTTTGGGTTTTCGAAAAATTTTTCTACAAAAAGGAAGAGGTTCATGACATACGACGTTATTGTGATCGGAGGCGGCTCAGCCGGATTAATGGCCGCTGCGGCAGCCAGCGGTGAGGGCGCCAAGGTGCTTTTACTGGAAAAGGGAAATAAACTCGGACGAAAGCTGGGTATTTCCGGTGGAGGGCGCTGCAACGTCACGAATGCAAAAGAGCTGGACGAGCTGATTCGGCACATCCCCGGCAATGGCCGTTTTCTGCACAGTGCGCTGGCTGCCTTTGGCAACCGGGACATCATCGCCTTTTTTGAACAACTGGGCATAGCCTTAAAGGAAGAAGACAACGGGCGTATGTTTCCCGTGACGGATAAGGCCAAAACGGTTGTCGATGCTTTGGTAAACAAGGTTCGTTCTCAAGGAGTGGACATTCGAACAGGAAGTCCCGTACAGGAGGTTCTTTACAAAGAAGGCCACACTGCCGGGGTAAGACTGCGTTCCGGTGAAACCCTTCGCAGCCGCAACGTTATTGTCGCGGTCGGCGGCAAATCTGTTCCGCATACAGGCTCGGAAGGTGACGGCTACGCATGGGCTGAGCAAGCAGGACATACGATTACCGAGCTGTATCCAACGGAGGTACCGCTGACATCAGGTGAGACCTTTATTCAGACGAAGGAGCTACAGGGGCTATCCTTGCGCAACATCAGCCTGACCGTGTGGAATGCGAAGCAAAAAAAGGTCGTCGTCCACGAGGGAGACATGATTTTCACACACTTTGGCCTGTCTGGTCCCTCCGCCTTGCGATGCAGCCAGTTTGTCGTTAAAGGGATGAAAAAGGATAAGACCAGCACGGTACTGCTGACTCTGGATTTGCAGCCTCATAAGCATGCCGATGAAGTCTACCGTGAAACACTGGAGCTGGCGGCAGCAGATGCCAAAAAAGCAATTAAAAACGTACTCAAGCCTTATTTGCCGGAACGCCTGATTCCGCTGCTGCTCCAGCAAACCGAGCTGCGTGAGGATTTGACGTACGATCATATTCCGAAGCAGCAATGGCAGGAGTTAGCCCATCGAATCAAGGCATTTCCGATTCGGGTGAACGGTACGCTCTCTCTGAAGGAGGCGTTCGTTACCGGAGGCGGTGTAAATTTGAAGGAAATCAATCCGAAAACGATGGAGTCCAAGCTGATGCCGGGATTGTTTTTCTGCGGTGAGATTTTGGATATTCACGGGTACACGGGCGGCTATAATATTACGGCGGCGTTTACCACGGGGCATACGGCGGGAACACAGGCGGCTTTAAACGAAATGCTTTAGGAGTGTGGAGACGCTACGCGTAGGCTTTGATCTTACGATCGCTGTTGCCACGGGATTCTTTTGATTATATAAAACATTTAAGGGTAAGAATCCCGTGGCAAAGGCGAACGCTGTCGCTTCTTCAGATTCAAATCCTCCGCTTCGCTGCATACCGCCACCGCATCCTCGTTTTTTGGGGGAGGTAGGAAAAGGAGATGAAAAAAGACTTAAATCAGTAATACGACTGATTTAAGTCTTTTTTTGATAAGCGTAATGAACAAAATCCATGCCATTTCTTAAACCTCAATAATGATAGGCAAAATCATGGGTCTTCTCTTGGTCTGACTGTAAATGAACCGGCCAACATCATCTTTTAACATCTGCTTAATCAGACCCCACTGGCTCATTTCGATTTCTGTTAACTCGTTCACTGTGGACATGATCGTCTCGTGGATTTGATTCATGAGGGCTTCGGAATCCCTAACAAACACAAAGCCCCTTGAAATGACCTCTGGCGTTGCGAGCATATGCTTCTCGTTTTTGCTCAAAGTCATAACAATGATCAGCATTCCGTCTGAAGAAAGCTTTTTACGGTCTCGCAGTACAATATTACCTACGTCACCTGTTACCAGACCGTCTACTAGACTATTGCCGGATGGTACTTTGGGTCCCAGGGATGTCCTTCCCTCTTCGATTTGAATAGTGTCACCGTTATGGACAATAAATACATTCTCTATAGGAATCCCCACAGACTCTGCTAGCTGACGATGCTGATACAGCATTCTGAATTCACCATGTATGGGGATCAAATACTGGGGTTTCATCAGGGTCATCATTAATTTTAACTCTTCCTGGCTGCCATGACCGGATACGTGCATCCCTGTGGTGCTGCCTGATCCATAAATAACGTTGGCGCCCAGTACGTACAGATTGTCAATTACTTGGGCAAGATTCCGTTCATTCCCAGGTATGGCTCCTGCGGCAATGATTACAGTATCACCGGGCAAAATTTCGATTTTTGAATGCATCGAATTGGCTAGCCGGGACAGTGCAGCCATCGGTTCACCCTGACTTCCTGTACATAAAATGGCGATTTCTTCTGCAGGAAACCGCTCTGTTTCTCCCGCCTCGATCAGCAGATCTTCTGGCATGCTTAAGAAGCCCAGTTCCTTAGCTACCGATACCACATTTATCATACTTCGTCCGAGTAAAACCAGTTTGCGTCCTGTTTCCACAGCCGCGTCAATGACTTGTTGGACTCGGTTAACATTGGAAGCAAACGTAGAGATAAATACTTGCTGTTTGGCTCTGGCGAATGCGTCTAAAATATGCCCGCCAACCAAACGTTCTGATGGAGTAAATCCTGGTCTTTCGGCATTTGTACTTTCGGAAAGAAGCACTTTAACTCCCTGTTTTCCAATTTCGGCCATTCGATGAAGATCCGGAAAGGGTCCGCTCACGGGAGACATATCGAATTTGAAATCCCCGGTATGAACCACATTTCCTTCCGGTGTCTGAAAAAAGACTCCCAAGCAATCAGGGATGCTGTGGACGGTGGTAAAAAAGGAGGCCTGGATCGTGCCAGCCTGAACGATTGAATTCGCATCTATAAGATGAAGCTCGGCATCACGTAAAAGGTTATGCTCCTTTAGCTTTATCTTAATCAATTCGATGGTGAGCTTTGTCCCATAAACGGGAATGTTGATCTGTTTCAGTAAATAAGGAATACCTCCGATGTGATCCTCATGCCCATGAGTCACGATGAGCGCTCTGACTTTGTCTTTATGTTCCAGTAGATAGGTGACATCCGGCACAATGAGATCAATACCAGGCAAATTTTCATCAGGAAACTTGGAGCCACAATCGATAACAACAATATCTTGATCGTATTGGATGAAATACATGTTTTTCCCGATTTCATTAACACCGCCTAGAGCAGCAATGAGTAATCTGTTATCAGCAAGCATCAAGTTTATTTCCTCCTTAGGAAAATGCTATCCATATTATTCATTTTCCACGTAAACTTATGCACTATACATGGGAAAGAAGTGAGCATTCATCCATACATACAGGGAGGGGCATTCCTTCTCTGGACACAGAAAGACCCCTTGTCTCTAAAAGACAGGGGGTCTGCGCTTGATTTATTAGATACCCACCGCTGCCGAAATAGCAGCAAAAATAACAGCAACTATATAAACCGCAATTAAGATTAAAACCTAATCAACAGGCGATCAATCGTTTCGATCGGTTGCTTATTAATTCGCTTCATAAACTGGCTGACGTGAAGCTTAATCTTATAAAACTTCTCAAAAAAGACGTTGTTGACCACATCGGATTTGAGCCACAACCCTAATCCTCCAACCGGATTCAGGTTTGGATCTGTAAGGCGGCAGAAAGACGAGTTGCAGACGCGGATGCTCCTTTAAAAAAAGGTTACAACCCCGTGGCATGATGAATCCGGCTGTTGTCCAGAATCATAGCCATCTTCCCGATAGGGTACGCCGACACTCAAATCGCGCTTGATACCCCATTTATCAAAGCTTTTTTATGGATGTTTGATTTTTTTGTGTCTTCTTTAGATTGCCCTTTCCACTACATTTCGTGTGGCTGTCCATTCTTTCCGTCGTTTAGTGATACTGAGTGATTAACATAGCTCTTCTTTATCCATAAAATAGCACCAGCAAACTCTCTCAAGGTTTGCTGGTGCTTTTTACTTCTTAAAACTGTCCAAGGGCCCGGTTGACACTGTCAGCGCAAGGACAAAGTTTTGGATTCCGCTTTTAGCCGCAATGAACAATCAGAAGCATCCACCTGGCTGGTCATTACGCTCATTCATGGGGTCAGATATGGATGCTGCCAGAGAAGCCGTCCACATCTTCCTCGGGTTGTTGATCGGAGCTGACGTTGTGCTCCTTTGTCGGGATGCTGTTCGTTGAGGATGAGCCGTTTTTATAGGCTTCGCTCCAATCTTCGTTGATGGTATGTGCGGGGATAATCCAGTCATCCGGGCTATAGCCTGGGTTGTGTGTGCTCACACTTCCCTGCAAGCCGGGGATTGCGCCCGGTTCAGAAGAAAGGTTCCCTGCCTCGATCATACTACCTTCATAGGCTTGGCAAATTTCCAGTGCAGACAGTACATCCTGATTCTCAATATGAACACTCAGACCAGTGTCACCGTTTGTGCTGGCGGTGTACCCAATTTCTTTTAATGTTTCACAGGCATGGGCCGCCTGCTGCGGATCACGAAATTGAAAACGGAAAGAGCCCGTCTCCATGTGCCTCATCTCCTCTGCTGTATCTTATTTTGGTTCCAAAATATATATTATTTTTTAATATAACCATCTGGGACGGCATTTTTACATTCAAAACCTTTATTTTTCAAAAATTTACTTTAAAGCTTTGAAATTAAATAGTTAAAAAAACAGCTACTGTGACAAAACGCATGTTTTCCCTACGTAAATCCCTTTATGCTAGTAACAAGGGTATGGTTGCCCGGTCATCCGAGCCGAGCGGTCAAAGGATGCCCAAATCCATACATAAAGGCGGAATGAAGATGATAGATTACCGAACACTGGTGACACAGCAATCCATGCATTTGTATAGCGTGTTTGGCAAGTCATTCAAAAGTGTAAATGAACATGCGGTTGCTGGCATCAAAACGGTGGGCTTTAACCCAACGGCCTTCGCCGTGATGGAAGTTTTATATCACAAGGGTGCGCAGCCGATCCAGCAAATTGGAGCAAAGCTGCTACTGCAAAGCGGAAATGTCACCTATGTTATTGACAAACTGGAGAGCCGCGGTTATCTGCACCGTCACCCGTGCGACCAGGATCGTCGGATTATATATGCGGAATTGACGGACGAGGGACAACGCGTCATGGACGAAATTTACCCGGACTATACACGTCAGATTGAACGTGCTTTTAGCGGAATCAGTGAATCCGAAAGAGATCAGC
The DNA here is from genome assembly GCF_059417685.1 of Paenibacillus sp. LT-B23. Classification (NCBI taxonomy): domain Bacteria; kingdom Bacillati; phylum Bacillota; class Bacilli; order Caryophanales; family Paenibacillaceae; genus Paenibacillus; species Paenibacillus sp. LT-B23. The sequence goes on from NZ_JBSQBM010000021.1 coordinate 74,249, forward strand.
TCATTGGTCTGCTCAAAAAGCTAGGCCGTAGCGCTGACAACCTGTCACCTTATCACAAATAGAATGAATAGTAATTTTAGAAAATTATCAACTGTGTTGAACCAAACAACCATATAGCTCGCTGAAAATAAATTTGATTTACACCAGGAAAGTCCACCCTTTTATAATGGGTGGACTTTTTATATACCTGAAAAGGCGGTATTATGCATACCCAATTAGCGAATAGAAAAAACGCATCAACAAAATATTTTAAAATTTAAGAAATGTGCATAAATCACAGAGAAAATATTGATTAATATTTTTTTTGATTTGAGAAATTTTTTTTATCAATTATATCTATGAAAGTGATGAAATCTGTAGCTTTATATCTAATCATGTCGAAAAAACCAGAAAAATCATTCTATTGTTAATTCTGTGTTAACTTTTGTTAACTCAAGGTTAAATCAATGTATGATTTATCAACTTGTGTAAGATTATTCTTGATGATAGTATCACGCTAAATTGAATAAGGATTATTTTTATATTACTTTCTACGGATATTATTCAAAATAAGGAGTGATTATATTAAATGATTGAATATGAAAAAAATATAACTTTTCCCAAAAAAATATTAGATAACTTTGTAAGGGATGTTAAATCTCAATTTCCTAAGAAAGCATATGGTTATTTCTTATCGAATGAACCCAGCGGAAGCCCTACAGAATATATAATTATGCAAGAAGATGTAAAAGATTTGTTTATGGACTATTTCTCAATTTACGGTAATTATTACAAGGACCATCATGATGCTGGTTTCTTAACCTCACCAGAAGAAACTATAAAAGTAGAAAAATATATAAGAAAAAACAAGCTTTTTAAAGTAGGCGTTTTCCACAGTCATCAGCGACATCCTGCAATATTAGCCAGAGTAGATGTCGACTTGCATCCTTCCTCCAGTGTTTGGCATCTATTAATTTCTTTAAGAACTTTCGAGTATCCTCAATTAAGAGCTTTTGAAGTAAGCCCTGTAAAAAGAGTTAGCGAGATTAAAATTCATATTTTAAAGGAGGAGAGTGAAAGTGAACCAAGCTATGCATTTAACTAAATCTGAAGATAGACCTACTACTGATGAGCTGATTAAATTTCTTAGAAACATATTTGATACTGACAGATTTGGAAAGCCTAGAGTATCAAACAATGAAATTCTGTATCAAGGTTTTCAAATATTAAAAAAAATGCCCTCACATATTGAGCAGGAAATTCTTTATACCAGATTTTACAAGGATAAAGATAAAAGATTTAAGGAATTTATATCTCCATTACTGGTAGAGTTACCGGAAGGTTCATTTAATATGGGAGCTAGAGCAGATGCTAAATATATATATTGCGGGGAAGAGCCTCAGCATGAAGTATTCTTATCTACCTACTCTATAATGTCAAAAACTATTTCAAAAGAATTATATAAAGAATTTGAACATACTTACCAAGTTGATCAACATGATTATCCAGCAGTTAATATAACCTGGTATGACGCTTTTATGTTTTCGCTATGGTGTGATTCTCAACTTCCTACAGAAGCACAGTGGGAAAATGCAGCTAATGGTGGAGTAAACGATAATTTTCCGTGCGAAGAGTCTATGCTAACTAACTATGCATGGTTCAGTGATAACTCCGGGGGCAAATTGCATAAAATAGCTCAATTAAAACCCAATCCATATGGTTTATACGATATGAAAGGAAATGTATGGGAATGGTGTTTGGATACCTACGCCCCAAATTTTTATAACTATTCAAATAAAAAAAATCCTGTCAATGAAGCAGAGGCCTCGAACAGAGTTTGTCGTGGAGGAAGCTTTCATTCATTTATAGACATGTGTAGAAGTACTTTTCGTCATCATGAGCCTGCAGCTTTTTACGGTTACGATCTTGGTTTTAGATTAGTTAAACACTAAGGAGGAACTTCAAATGATTACATTAACCTTGCCGCAATTTTTAACAAGCCTTGCTAACAACCAACAAGAGTTATTAGTTAAAGCAAACAACTTTCATGAGCTTAAAAATAACTTAATCACGAGCTTTCCAGATTTAGAAGATAAACTTTGGGATCAGGATGGAAAAGTGAAAAGGAATGTATTGTTAGTCTTAAATGACGAGCTTCTTAAATATGAGAATTACGAAACAGTTAACTTTCAAAAAGATGATGAACTAAATATTATTCTCCAATTTGCAGGAGGCTAATATGACTAAACTTGTTACAGCGGATTCCAAAGAGCTACCCCAACAATATCTAGAAGAAGCATTGGGGTATGTTTGTTATGAAAGAACTTACCACTACCTTTTTACCCAGATTTATCAAATTGAATCCTACCCTCTTTTTTATTTAGACCGATTTATAGGATGGAAATTCAACACAGCAGGAGAGCCTTTTCTTCCATTAGTTAATGGTTTAGAAACTTTTCTTGATAATTATATAAAACAAGAGATTTCAACTGATGTACAAAATATAGAGAAAATTATCCATAACCATTTTAAGGAAGGCTATTATGTATCTCTAATAATGCAAATGGAACATCTTGATGGTTCTAAATATTACACAACCGTACTATTAGAAAGAATTGAGCAAGACAGAGTTATATATACCCACATAAACGAAGCGAACAAAACAACAAAATTATACATGGATATAAATACATTCAATTCTAAAATTCATAATAACGAAAATACTATAAATTTAACGATCTATAATTATTCACCCATTCTAGATAAGTTAAAAAACACCACTTTACTTGAATCTGTAAAATTTATTTTTCATGAATTATACCAAATGGATATCCGAGAAAATGATTTTATTAAAGCCGGAAAAAAAATTTCAACTTCCTTAACAGGCTTTTACGATTTAAAAGAATATATTCAAAAAAATTCTGAACAATTTTTATCTCCCTCTATATCTAAATTGGACCAACAAATTCTTTGCAAACAAATAAACAGTAAACTACATCCAATTAAACATTTTTTGAAATATGTGCTGCATCAAAATTTTTTTCTTGATAAAGAATTTCGCACTCACCTGGAAGTCAGTATTAAGAACATTGATGAAGCCATAAGTAAATTGCAATTTTTCTCAAGTATGGTTGTCAAGCAACCAAGTGAACGGTCTTTGGAATTATACTTTAAATCCTTAGATCAGTTAATTTTACTTATGCAAAATTATCAAGAGCTCAATGCTAATTTATTAAATATGTTAATAAGGGGAAAAATATATGAAAGATAAAATTATCGAGCTATTAACTGATCTAATACCTGACGATGTATTACAAGATATCAATAATAATTATACAAAATACAGTGACACTCCTTTAAACCAACTTGGTTTTGATTCAATGTCTACTATTTCTTTAGTTGTAAAGCTTGAACAAATGCTGCACATCGAATTCGATTATGAGAAATTTGATGTTAATTCTATAAATAATATTGCAAGTTTATCAAAGCTGATTGAAAAAAGTTAATTTTAAAACTCAGATTTTATGAAATTTAATTATACCTAAAAGGAGATCATAAGCATGAGCACATTAAATACGTTAATTGAAGAAGAAAAATTACGTTATAGAAGACAACTTATACTGCCTGAAATAGGAGAAAAAGGGCAGGAAATACTGAAGCATTCAAAAGTGTTGGTTGTCGGAGCTGGAGGTATCGGTTCTCCCCTACTTCTTTATCTAGCAGCAGCAGGTATTGGCCATATAAAAGTTTTTGATAACGATCATGTTGAATTAACGAACCTAAATAGACAAATACTTCATAGTCATAAGAACATTGATCAAAAAAAGGCGAATTCTGCAAAAGAAACATTATCAGAATTGAATCCTAATATTTCTATAGAAATATCAACAGACAGACTTGTAAGAGAAATCGCCTTAGAAATTGTTCCCGATTACGATATTGTTGTTAATGCAGTAGATAATCTCGAAACCAGATATATGCTAAATGATGTTTGTGTTGAATTAGGCAAGCCTCTAATTGAGGGCAGCATATTTCATTTTGAAGGACAAATAATGCTTATAGAACCTGGTAAGGGGCCTTGCTATCGGTGCTTGTATCCTGAAGCTCCTACAAATCTAAAAAAACAAGAATTTGGAGTAATAGGTGTAACTCCCGGCTTAGTTGGGGTCCTTCAAGCTACAGAAGTTATAAAGTATCTATTAAATATCGGTGAATCATTAAATCATAAATTAATATATTTTGATTTATTATCGACAACGATTAGAAAAGTAGATATCGTTAGAAATCCTCATTGTCCTGTTTGTTCTAATAAATAATTTAGGCTGGAGGGAAAATGTAATGGACTTAATGAGAGAAGCAGAATCAACAAATGGCTCATTAACTAATGCGCTTTTTGAAGAAATTGCCTTGAAATATTCGACCAGCCTAGCAGTAAAGGATTATGATAAGTCGATTTCATATGAAGAATTGAATGAAAATGCAAATAGCTTGGCATACCATTTGATCTATACGCATAATCTCAAGAGTAATCAAGTAGTTGCTATACTTAATGATCGTTCAATTGAAACCATTATTGCAATGCTGGCCATTTTAAAAAGTGGGGGAGTATTTCTTCCTATAGATCCGTCCCTCCCTATTAATAGAATTAAGTACATGATCAATGATAGCATGGCAAAAATTATCGTAACCTCGCATAAGCATCAGCAAATATATGACGAATTAACAAGTAAGATAATATTATTAGATGATATCGTAAATATACCTAAAGTCGAGGAAAAAATTAAAATTACTGCTAATCCTTCCGATCCTGCTTATATAATTTATACCTCAGGATCAACAGGTACACCTAAAGGTGTGCTAATAAAACATAAAGGACTATGTAATTTAAAATCAGTTTTTACTAATGACTTATATATTTATCGAACAGATAAAATTTTGCAATTTGCTAGCATTTCTTTTGATGCATCTGTATGGGAAATATTCATGGCTCTTTTTATCGGAGCCAGCTTATTTATTGTCCCTCAGAATATTATAATGAACCCAAAACATTTTGAAACATATTTAACTACTAATGAAATTACTGTTGTTACTCTTGGTCCTACATATCTTTCATATCTTGATCCTACAAAGGTTAGAAATCTAAGGCTGGTAATAACAGCAGGTTCCCAAGTTTCATCTGAGTTAGTGAAAAAATGGTCGGACTTTGAGTATGTAAATGCTTATGGCCCCACCGAAACAACAATCTGCGCTACGATCTGGAAAAATCAAAAATCTCACCAATATGATTCTATACCTATTGGTAAACCAATTCAAAACTGTAGTGCTTTTGTAATGGATGAAAACCACAATGAAGTCCCTCGAGGTCAATCAGGCGAGTTATGTATTGGAGGAGTTAATCTAGCGATCGGATATCTTAATAATGAAGAAATGACAAAGAAAAAATTTGTCTTCAATAATCATTTAAACATGTATTTATATAAAACAGGAGATCATGCAAAAAAATTAGATGACGATAATCTACTTTATTTAGGACGAGTAGATGATCAAGTCAAAATTAGAGGCTATCGTATTGAAATCGGTGAAATAGAACACTACCTCAAGACCTACCCTGATATTCTAGACGCCTGTGTGAAAGTTATTCAAAACCCACAAAATCAAGACCAGTTATGTGCATATTATTTATCTGAAGCGGAGATAAACTCCCTTCATTTAAAAGAGTTTCTGAATCAATTTTTACCTTCTTTTATGGTTCCTAACCATGTTGTTAGGCTGGATAAGTTCCCTTTAACAGTTAGCGGGAAGACTAACAAACCTCTTCTCCCTTCTCCCTACAGCTTTTAAGATATTATCAAGACATGAAGGAGAGACCTATGATAAACAATATAAAAAAAGGGATTCTGGATCTGAAAGGGTTCCACCCCATTGTATACATCCTTTTGGCTGGTACAGCACTTGCAAGAGCTGCAAATGCAATGAGCATGCCGTTTTTAGCGATTTATCTCAGTACAACTACTGAAATGGATAAAACCTTAATTGGTTTAATTGTTGGATCAGGTGCTCTTGCAAGTGCTTTAGGAGGTTTTTTTGGTGGCGTTCTATCAGATCGTTTTGGTCGAAAAAAAATTATGCTCTTTGCCCTTTATGTGTGGGGGGCTGTTTTCGTTGGTTTCTTCTATACAAAGTTAGCCATGGTCTTTCTGGTATTGAACATTTTAAATGGTGTATGTAGAACTTTTTTTGAACCCGTCGCTCAGGCCTTAATGTCTGATCTAACGGAAAGTGAAAGAAGAGTCAAAATTTTTTCTTTGCGTTATCTTGCTATTAATGTAGGCGTTACAATAGGGCCTCTAGTGGGGGCATATATAGCATTAGAACAAAGTTCTTTTGCCTTCTTAATAACCGGAACATTTTATTTCGTTTATGCAATTCTCTTATCTTTATTATTGAATTTCTTTAATATCAAAGAAATTGAAAGCAATTCAAAACCAAATGTCACTTTTTCTGCTGCTGCTAGTATTATTTTCAGGGATTCTATCTACCGGTACCTGCTAATTGGCGGGATTATTGTTACGATTGCCTACTCCCAATTAGATTCTACTTTGCCACAGTTCCTATCTGAAAATTTTACAGATGGGGTTAAGTTTTATGCGTTAATGTTGAGCTTGAATGCATTATTAGTTGTAATACTACAAATGCCTCTAACAGCTTGGATTGAAAAAAAGGGGGCATTAAACGCTGTAGTATTTGGGAATATACTAATATCCATAGGATTTATAGGTTTTTGTTTTTCACCACATTTAATACTTCTGCTTATATCCATGTTTATATTTACCATAGGAGAAATATTTTATTTCCCTGCTTCCAGTTCTATGGTCGATAAAATTGCTCCTGATCATTTGAGAGGTACTTATTACGGTGCCCAATCCTTTTTGTACACCGGGAAATTTATTGGTCCTATACTAGGTGGTTTTTTGCTGAATCAGTTAGGTGGGATAGGACTTTTTATGACCATGATCGTTATTATTCTAGTAGGAACTTTATTCTACCGAGCAAATCCAGAAAATAATTTAGTTAAGGCTGAAAAGTACAATAGTTGAATAAAGAGGCAGCTCGGACCTTATTTTGGTGCCCGAACTGCCTCTTTTTATAGAGAATTCTCTTCACTTTTAAAAAGATAGCCTTTGTGGGTCATACCCATGGTATTGTGGTGCTGGAACGTTATACTTCTACGATACCCGCTAACGATTAAAATGCTTGATCACTACATTGTTAAAAATAGCCGGGCCGCCATCGGTAAAAAGAGTAATTCCCTGATCCTCTAATCGCGGGAATATTAAACTGGAATACGCTACTTCTCCGTCATCTACAAAGACTTCAATACTGGTTTTATCGACGAGAATTTTCAGGTGAACGTTTTTCTTAGTGGCATCAAAAGGTGCCCTGCTCTCTATATATTTTCCACTCTGATCCGGCTGCCCGGTGTTGGCTCTATTTACGTAGGAGTATTGCCCATCCACCGAAACACCCACATCCACATGACGCTTGCCGTCCGCTGACTCTCGAAGCCTGAATCCCGCATTTTTGATCATTGACCAAGATACATCCGCCTCTAACTGATAAGCATCGCCTGCTGCCGGAAGCGGGTGAGCACCCTCTACCTTGATCTGTCCAAATGATTTCTTTGAAGTTTGGAATTGCTCCAAAGCTTTTATCGGCTGTGAAACCAAGCGATAGCCGGCATCTGCTGTATGCTTCAGCCGAATTTGACGAACAATCGAATCCATTCCATTAAAGCCTTCCTTCAGGGTAGGCGTGTTATGGGCATAATCCCAATTGTTCATCCAGGCCAGAGCATAACGGTGACTGTATTTATCTTTGTCTTTCCCATCCTCAAACGTAACTGCACCATACCAGTCAAAGCCATAATCCAGCCACTCAGGCTCACTGCGATCAGGGAGAAATGCTTCTCCATTAAAATCTCCCGTCCAGTAGGCATATGTGTTGGGTCCACCTGTCGATTTGCTATTTGCGCTCACGCCCAGAATCCATTGATAGCTTCCATCATCCGCCCGCATCTGGTAAAGGTCAGGACATTCCACAAGCCCGATATTTTTCGTTTGAAAGCCGCTCGTATAACGCCAATCCTTTAAATTATCAGACTCATAAAAGCCAATCTTTGTTCCTTCCGCCATGACCATCACCCATTGATTACGTTGAATATCTCGGATGATTTTAGGATCTCTGAAGTCTTTTGTACCGGGGTTGGGCATCACAGGCTTGTTGCGGTAAGAAGTAAACGTCTTGCCTTTGTCCTTACTGTACCACAAAAATTGTTCCTGCTTTCCTCCATCTGCGGAGGGCTGTGTCACAATGGCTACCAGCGTGCCTTTTCCAAAACCTGCGGTGTTATTATCGTCGATCACGACTGAACCGGACCAAGGATCTCCATTCGGGTTAGTATATTTGGGAATCGCCACCCCTTCATCTTTCCAATGAACCAGGTCGGTAGATGTGGCATGTCGCCATTCTGTACCGTTCTTTTTGGGATAGTCACGATTATATAAATAGTAATAATGATATTTTCCATCGAAATAAATGGGGCGTTGAGGATCATTCTTCCACTTATCCGGAACGGTAAAATGATAGGAAGCCCGGTAGGTTGGTCTCTTCTGTGTTTCTAGACTTTCACTTTTAGCAGGGTGATAAAGACTCCAGCCTATCGCTAATAAAATACTTAAGCCCACGATGACCACGATGGATCGTATCCAAATGCTCTTAGAAGCTATGTTTTTCATCATGACGATCCTCCCAACTCTCTTTGTCTGGATTGTCAGACGAGCATGCAGGAACGGTCGGTTCCCACCCTCTCACTGCACGATATGTATCGTCCGGTATGGGACGGCTCGGTAAATCAAATCTCAGTCCCCGATATCGTCCCACCGGACTTACTAAGTGAAGAAAAACGCCTATAGAGCGCCGAGTTTTCCTTCACTTTCTTTTTTTGCTGCACTCTCTCGCTTAAGCGAATACCTGCTTACTTCTTCCCATAGTCATAGGGTGGAACTTCCTTGTCGTCCGTTGGGTCAATCGTGATTTGCCCTTGCTCCAGAATTCTTTTCTTCACAACAGAAGTTTTGGAGCCTTTAATGTTCAGCAGGAAGCTTGGCGCAAAAGTGGATTTGTGATCCGCGAAAAGCCCCCGGTTTGTCATATAGCTGGTTACTACAACGTTATTTCCTTTGCCTTGCGGAATAGCAAAATGGGCATACGTCCAGGTAATATCATCACGATCCAGATTTTGGTGAAGAACGAGACCGGTTCCATTCAGGGGCTTATAAGGCCCTGTCAAAGAAGTCGATACGTAACCTAGCATGTAAATATCGTCGCTTCCAATGGCATCAACGGTAACTTTGGAACCTCTGGTGCTTGTAAACAAATACCACAAACCATTCATTTTGAAAACATTCGCCCGCTCAATCTCATCAGTTACCAGATTGGATGCAATTAGCGGGTCCATAACTTTTTTCAACGTATAGTCATTATTTAATTCCACGATTCCCAAAGCACCGTTCGCCACTTCGGCCCCGTTTTTCTTGGGACTTTGCTGCAGATTATGTAGCTCTTCCGTGAAAAATTTGTTATTCCCGCCATAATACGCAGATTTATAAAGGGAATCCTCTCCCTGGTAGCCCGTCTCTGTACCTGTGTTCGCTTCAAATATGATGTATTTCTTCCCTTGGTCCTCAATATAATGAGGGTCTCTGAATGTGTGGTTATCCAGGTTTACTCCCACGCTTTGCAGGACATTCTGATAAATTTTTCCGTCGCCACCATCGTAAATGGATTTGAGATCCTCTACACCGTCCACTTTTAAGCTTTCGTCATCGGGTTGAGAGAGATTAATTTGGGCCGTAGCCAAAGTTTGCTTGCCGTATAGTTTGTTTTCCGGCTCATAAGGCTGTCTGCTGGTATAGAATAAACGCACTTCTCCATCCGATGTTAAAGTAGCAGAACCGGACCATTCCTCCGCCTGATTTTTCAGGATCGGATCATTGGCTAGGATTTTATCGTTATCCTTAAATACTCTTCCGGCATTTTTCCAGCCTTCCAGCGAGGTATTGCCGGCTTTTTGATAGAACAGATAAATAAATGTATCCTCTGCTCTTTTAGGATCGCCCGCCAGCCCAAAAACAATATTGTACCCCTTGTAATTAGCTATCGTACCATCGGCATTTTGTAGCGGCCAAGTATCCCACACATCAAAATCAATGAGCTTGCCCAACCCGTCGCGGCCTTTTGCCGAAGGAATATTTTTGATGGTAGATGCATCAAAGGATGGCACTTCGAATTTTTCTTTGCCCTGCTGATTGAAAATGTTCAGCATATCATGACGTGTGATTTGAGTAAATCTGCTGTCTTCCTCGAGATCAGCACTGTCTTTTTCCTTCGCAAAAGCTTGAAAGCCGCCCCCTAACAGCAAGGTAGTTGCTACTGTTACGGTAGCTGCTTTTCTGAACCATTTGTTAAACTTCAAGTAAGCCATCTCCCTTTTCTGATTATTCTTCCCTGTATCAGATACCCAACTTTTATGTTGGTAGGGCCATTCTATATTTAATGCTTAACGATTGATATAGACTAGATATCCCCTTTTATTCAAGGCTAAAAGAAGGAGACACGTCGAACTCTATCCTCATATTTTCCTATTTAATTTCTGAAAATACCATTTCTTTCATTTCATTTACATTTAAATAAGTTCGTTCCTTGCTTTTTTTGCATATTCAATTTTGCTAGGTAGGTCGCTTCATTTTCCTTCAAAATCATTCAAAAACATTCATCAAAAAATCCATTTGCAAACGAATTCAGAAAAATGGTACTTTAGGGCCCCTTTATTTTTTGAGAAAAATATTAGATACATGTGTAATAAGACTATTCTACCATTAATTTACTTATGTAATTATTCACATACGGTATTTCTGACATAAAAAATACACTTCTGATGCTCATTAGCCCAACTATATAAACTGAACTTTCTGCTTATCTATGTGAGAAAAAAACTAAACCTATTAAACTATCAGGAAATGACGATTAAAAAAATAGCAGTAGCTCTGGACGCTATTTCCCTGTCCCAAGCTACCGCTATTTCCCTGTATATTCTGTATTTTCATACCGCTATACAAGCAATAAACATTCTGTTGGCAAGCGCCACATGTAACAAGGAAACGATCTACGATTCCTTTATTCCTATGCAGTTCCTTCCTGTGCCGCCTTTGCAGGCTTGCTTGCTTCTTCCTCCGTACCCGGTGGACGGTTCCGCAACCCGAGGACGACAAACCAACTAATGACTGCAATAACAACCATGATGATGAACAGGGAATGCAGACTGTTTTCCAGCACGGAACGGAGCAAGCCAGCGGTCTTGTGATTCAAACTTTGTGATGCATGAGGTGCAAGCAAACCGTTAATATCCTCCTGCGTAACCCCCTGCTGTGTAAGCTGTCCATCTGCTGTCTGGGCAGCAATGCGATAATTCAGCCATGAACCGAAGGCTGCCACACCAATGGTTTGCCCCAATGTTCGCAGGAACGTATTCAATGCTGTAGATGCACCACGCAACTGAAACCCGACCGAAGACTGGGCAATAATGGTAAACACGGTCATGGAGAAGCCAAAGCCCAATCCATACAATAATGTGGATAGGAACAGCAGCCCGATTGGCGCCGTTTCGCCCATCAGGGTCATCACGAAGGCACCCAGTACAATCAGGGTCAGTCCGACTAATGAGGTTCGACGCGAACCCAAAGTCAGCAAAATGCGTCCCCCGATCATGGAGCCGAACAGCCATCCTACTGACATCGGAGCCAGCGCCAGACCGGATGAAGCGGCATCTCCACCGTGTACGCCCTGAATCCAAAGCGGCAGGTAGCTGGTCAGCCCGATCAGCAGAGAACTGACCAGCAGTGCTGCGGCGCAGGAAAAAGCGATATCCCGTATCCGAAACAGCTTTAGTGGCACCATCGGTTCCTGAGCGCGTTTTTCGATAACCAAAAACAGAATCAGGAATAAAATAGCAACGGCTGCCAAGGCCAGGAGTTCAGGAGAAGCCCAACCGATATATTGTCCGCCCAGTGCCAATACGAGCAAAAGGGACGTCATTCCAATGGTAAAGGTAACAGCTCCCGGCACGTCGATGCGCGCGGTACGCTTGGCTACCTGCTCCCGCAGGTAACGAGCGATGAAGAACATTGCAAGCAGTCCAAAAGGGACGTTAAAACCGAAAATCCATTCCCAGCCAAAATAAGTGACCACGTAACCGCCCAGCAAAGGCCCGATCAGGGAAGAAATCCCCCATACCGAGCTGATCATTCCCTGAACTTTTCCGCGTTCCTCCATTTTGTATATATCTCCGATAATGGTAAAGGTAACGGGAATCACGCCGCCCGCTCCAATCCCTTGAATAGCCCGGTACAAAATAAGCTGCTCCATACTACCAGCCAGCATACAAAGCAAAGAACCGAGTACAAACAATGAACAGCCGATCAGAAAAATCGGTTTGCGACCAAATAAATCGCTAAGCTTGCCGAAAATAGGTGTAGTTACAGCCATCGTCAGCAAATAGGCCGTAAAAATCCAGCTGAGCAAATTCACGCTGCCCAGTTCACTAACAATAGTCGGTCCGGCAGGACCGATGACGGTTCCCTCAATCGCGGCCAGAAAGGTGGCCAACAGAACACCGGTCAGCACGAGTCCGCGCTTCATGGGTTTATCTTTTCCCAAGCAAATCACAAATCCTTTCCTTGTGTAAACTGGTTGCACCTATGCAATTCGATTGCACAGAATGGGTATTACCCGCACTGCATAATCGTAAACAGGCGGCCTATATAGGCCGCCTGTTTTATACGATGTATATATATTATTGTCTACACATACTTAAATTTTGTCAACTGTAATCGAATAGTAAATCACGGGCACTCTACGCTTCTTTGATCTGCCCCTTTTCCATGTACAGAATATGGCTGGAAAAGCTTTCAGCGAACTGCATATCGTGAGTGATGATCAGAAAGGCTGCTCCCTGGTCCGCTTGTTCAGCGCACATGCGAAGCAGGATGTTCGCTCCTTCATAATCCGTTCCAGCAGTAGGCTCATCCAAAATGTAAAGCTTTTTGGGCAGAATGAACTGCGCGGCTACGCTTAAGAGCCTTTTTTCACCGCCACTCAGCAGGTACGGAGAGGCATTCAGCCTGTGATCCAGTCGGGCGGCTGTCAGCAACCGCTGCGCCCGTTTCTCATACGCAGCAGGAATCGCCTCCCCAGCCCGTAATCCAAGCTTGACGCGAACGCTGTACAAGCATTCGTCCCACACCGTTGTAGCCGCAAACTGATGCTCCGGCTGCTGGAACACGTAGCCGATCCCGGCGGCCAGTTGATGGATCGGCAGCTTCGCCATATCCTGACCCTCCCACCACATGCACCCCTTAGGTGCAGGCAGGAGGCCCATCAGCAGCTTGCCGAGCGTTGTTTTGCCGGAGCCGTTCTCGCCCAGCAGGACGGCTCGTTCGCCGGGCGCAAGGGCAAGGCTCACGCCTGCCAGTGCTGCCCGGCCACTGCCGGGATAGGTGAAGGCCAGCCCCTTCACCTCCAGCAACGGCAGGCCGGGCTTCGCCCCCGGCCCTTGGGGCACGCCTCCCCTCCCTGCGGGAGAGGGCAGCAGCCCCAAGGCGGCAAGCTGCGCGCCATGCTCGCGCAGCAGCTTGTCGGGCGGGCCTTGCAGTTGCACAGCCCCGCCCTCCAGCACGATGACGCGCTGCGCTGCACGCGCGGCATCGTCCATGCGGCCGGACACGGTGACCACTGTCCGGCCTGCGGCATGGAGCCGCCGGCATAGCAGGGCGAAGTCGCTTTGGGCCGGCGGGTCCAGTTGCGCCGCTGCGTCGTCGAACACGACGAGCGGCGCTTCCAGCGCCAGCACCGCAGCGATAGCGGTGCGTTGGCGCTGGCCTCCCGAGAGGCGGCGCACGAAGGAGCCGCTCTCGGAGGCAAGGCCGACGGCCTCCAACGCAGCCGTCAGGCGCTGCGCTATTTCCGCCGGAGGCACGCGCAGGTTCTCCGGCCCAAAGGCAATCTCGTCTTCGACGATTCCCTGCACCAGTTGGGCATCCGGGTCCTGAAGCACGACGCCGACGGTGGAAGCGACAGCCGCCAGGTCAGCCGTGTCCGGGTCCATCCCGTACACGGTCAGCTCCCCAACCCGTTCTCCTTCACCGGAACGAGACAATCCGCCGTGGAGAAGCTGGCACAGCGTAGATTTTCCACTTCCGCTGGCCCCGACAATCGCAACATGCTCGCCTACCGCAATATCCAGCGTCAAGCCATGTAACGCGTGTTCCTCCTGATCATCATATCGATAGCCAAAATCCTTCATAGACACAGCTATTTTACATCCAGAACCATTATCGCTATGTTCATTCATAACCGAAATACCCTCTATCCCTGTTCTTGAAGAATACAGTCTCGCCATGGCAAGTGCTATGCACGCGAAGCACGACCCAGCTCAAAACGCTTTAACAGTCCTGTCCGATTTAATGCATCGCCCAACATCTTAGTAAGCAGACCGCACAATACGATACCGCTCAGGATGCGCACGACCAGTGCAATCGTTAGCACCTTCCAGCCCCAATGCATATATCCGAACATATTGGCTGCCACGATAAACCATAACGGCACCATAGCCCCGCCTGCCAGCATCAGCGAAACGGCATTCCAGCGTCGATAGCGCAGTACAGCAAATACCAGTTCAGCGGCAATCATATAGCAGACCGCAGCCGCGATGATAGATGCGATTCCGTAGACTGAACCCATAAAGGACTGCACCACTGCGCCTAATGAATAGGCAATTACCGCCGTCCCCGGCTTACGAATAATATAATAGGCCAGCAAACCATATATCATGTACAGGCCGACAATGGAGGAAGTCGCGATAGGCCCTCCCAGACTGTTTAATGTTTTGTTAATCATCGACAAATAAACGGTCATGACTCCATTCAGCGTTGCCAGCATCGCCATCAATACGATATCCAGCGTCGTAAACTTTGCAAAAATACGAGATTCCTTCATATGTAATTCCCTATCTCCTCTCCAAATATAAACTAGCACATTCTAAATGTATTCATACAAGTTCTTATTGTCAACCTATATTTATTTTTATGGTTGACAATAAGATCAAAAAAAGAGGCTGCTCCCTATAAGCTCCACCATAAAACAGCAGTACCTAATACAGCAACCACAGCACATACATAACCGGAGCGCCCCTTCTCCAGCGAACGGAGATAGGTACGATCAGCATAAGCACCAAAGCCTTTGCCCTCCATCGCCAGCGCCGTCTGCTGAACTCGCCTCACGGCATTCACCAGCATAGCACCGACATACCCGCCCCACCATAATAGCCGGTTCCGCAGCCCTCGCGGCGGTTCCTGTCCACGCACACGCCGTGCCGCCATTATAGTACGTCCTTCCTCTTCCAATAAGGGGAGAAACGTCAGCGCCACAGAAATACCGAACGCAAACCGATAAGGAACATGCAAACGCAGATTCAAAGCCTGTACAAAATCTCTGGGATCGGTTGTCGACAAATAAATATACGAGGCCAAAAACAGCACAAAAATGCGAAGCGTCAACGCCCCTGCAATATCCAGTCCTTCCGCTGTAATCCAAATCGGCCCCCAGGCTGCCACGATATGTCCTTCCCGAATCGCCAGAATAGATAATATAAAATACGGAATACCCAGACCAATCAGAAATGACATGGCCCGAAGCTGGCGTGCCAACGTTAAGCCTGCCCCAAACCAAGCCGCAATGATCAATACAACCAGCAGTGCCGCTTCATGCAGTGTTGAATCCCATGCCATCGACAACAGGCTAAAGCATCCCACCAGAATCAGTTTACTTAATGGCCCCAGCCTGTGCAGCGGGGACGCCCCTCCGTTATACTGAAACAGCATTTCGCTTCGCCTCCAGTCTGAGCCATTCTTCATGTAGCAAGGAGTACATCAGCATATCCTTAAAGCCTGTAGACGTATGCTGCACTTGCCGTAACAGCCCTTCCTGCGTCCAGCCCATAGAGGACAATAGAGCTTGCGATCCCGTATTTCGCGGGTCCACCAGCGCTTCCATCCGATTCAGCCGAATCGTGTCATACCCGAAAGACAGCACCAGCCGCAGCGCCTCCGACATATAGCCCTTTCTCCAATAGGGCTTAGCCAGCTCGTAGCCGATTTCGGCTTTGTAGGCTCCCTCGGTCTGCCAATAATTAAAGCCACAGCTGCCGATCAGCTTCCCGTCCTCCTTCAGCTCTATGCCCCAGCGCAACGCATCCTCCGTCCTCGCCAGCTCATTCAACAACTCGATCATATCCTCCGCATCCTCACGTCCGGACATCCCCGTCAGGTTCATATAACGGTGAACCTCCGGATCAGACCAGCAGGCAAACATCGTAGCCGCATCCCCGGTTTCCATCTTTCGGAGCCGAAGACGCGGGCTTTCCAGCGGTGGTATATGCCCCTTACATGCATATGCACACATGTTCAATCATCCTTCCAGCATCAAAGTGACAATAAATATACGCTACATTTAAGCATACCCCTTCAACAAACGCAAACACCCCCCTGCTCCACAAATGCGCCGATCCGGCATCCATGAGAAAAGGAGGGTATGTTTTGAGCCGCTCATTTCCAAGTAGTTAGGCAGACATGAATGATGACTATACTCTGCATTCCAATGCCACTTTAGGAGGAGGCACGAGAAGCCGCTCGGGCCGGTTTCTTCACAACATCCTTGTACAATACGCCCAGCATCGTCTGAATTTCTTTCAATTCTTCAATTCCTGCGCCTGTAATGCTGAACAAATCTTCATGCGGGGTCAGGAAGTTTTCCTGCGTCAGGTTCTCCAGCTCCTGCTTGACCTCACGTTCTCCTACGCGGTACCCGCGTTCTTCGAGTACAGGTTGAATATCTCTCACCGTCAAATCGTTTTGATGTGCATAGGAAAGCATCTGTATACGGATAAACAAATTTTGAACATCTGCATGCATGGTTGTAGCTCCTTCCCGGCTTGAGGCCAACATTGTTATATTGTTTTTACCCATAGGAAACAAGCCGGAAACAAATGAGTGCCAACCCTTTTGAATTGTAGGAACCAAGCAGCGAAGGCGATCCACTTTTCATAAAATGTACGACTACCGTCAGAATCAGACTGACCACCACCCCTGAGCTGATTGAACTATGTACCTTTTTCATACCTGACAACTCCTGTTCTTCTCCTGAAATTACGCTGTACAAAGATTAGAGTACGAAGGTCGCTGAAAAGGTTACAGATGTATTTTCCTCTTGACTGAATATATACAATCGTTATATCTTAAATTAATTAACCAATGGTAAAAGTAGCTTGCAGAATTACCTTTTTCTGCCCACATATACAACAGATAATGGTAAAAAATTCACTGATAGGAGCGTGGACTACATGTTTCAGGCTATCCCTTACGAAGGCACACGTCACGAACAATTTGAATCGGTTCTTGGACAACTCCGGGCACTCATTCATGATGAACCCAATACTATTGCAAACCTGGCGAACGCTTCTGCATTGCTTGGTCATTTTCTGCCGGATATTAACTGGAGCGGCTTCTATCTCTATGATGGAACCGAGCTTGTACTCGGTCCATTTCAGGGTCAGCCTGCGTGTATACGAATTCCGCTGGGACGCGGTGTATGCGGTACAGCCGCAGTAGAGCGACGGACCCTTGTCGTAGAAGATGTCCATGCGTTCCCGGGCCATATCGCCTGTGACGCGGCTTCCAACAGCGAAATCGTCATCCCCCTCATCAAGAACGGGGAACTGCTGGGAGTGCTGGACATTGACAGCCCGCTAAAAGCCCGCTTTGACCACGAAGATCGTGTATTCCTAGAGGAATTTACGGCTATTCTGGTAACCAGTTTGTAATCAAAATCCGCGTATAATCATCGTCTTCCTTCGCCACAATATATGAGGGTCTGGAACCCAAAACCATCCGGTGAAGGAGATTGATGACAATGTACAACAACACCATGGCTCCACAACAGCAGCTTCGTCAATGTGAACAAATTATGCAGCAATTGGTACAACAAACACAGCAAGGAACTGCCATGTATCAGCAGTTACTGCAACAGGAGCAACAAAATGCATCCAATCTAGAGGATCTGGTGCAACGTGAACGTAATGCAGCTCAAATGATCCAAACCGCAATCCAGCACCATCAACAAGCTGTGCAGCAATGCCAGCAAGTCATTCAATTGTGTAGTCAGTTGGAAAACACCATCCGCTCCAGCAGTCAGATGACTCAACCTGGCTTTGGCGATAACTACGCCTCCCGTAGTATGCAACCATCCTCCTATGGTATGGGAAGCCACATGAATCAAAGCTTTCCGCAACACATGGGTGCAACTGGGCAGCATTATGCAGGCAGCGGTAACATGCAACACTACGGTAACAACAGCCAGCAAGGCATGAGAGCGACACACAGCAGCATGTAAAACTGCTTTACACGCAAAAGGGATGAATACCAAGCCATTAAATTAGCTTGCTGTTCATCCCTTTTTATATTCTTTACAGCCTTTTCGCCAGTCTCTGTTAGCTTAATTCCCGCTTAGCCAGCCAAAGGCCGAACTTTCTCTTTATATTTCAACGATTGGTTCACCCACTTCATGTTTTTTAGGACAGAAGAACAGCCATGCTCTTATGAACATGGCTGTTGCTCTTATGAACATGGCTGTTTTTGTTTACTGGTTCTTAGAAACCTTTGTATTGTGGTTCTTCATTCTCTAACTGCTGTACTCGACCTTCGACCTGCTGCAGAACTTGTTGTGTTTGCTGAGCCGCGTTTGTAAAAAGAGTTTTTGCCTCTTGACTTTGGGTGCTCAAAGCGAATTGTTCTAAGCTAGCCTGAGCGCTTTTTAATGAAGCAACACACGTTTTGACATCAGAAGCTACGGTCATTTCGATTCACCTCCTTTAACGGATTAAAGGCGTAAGGAACGAAAATACTGCTATTCCTGCCGAGGTAACATATATAATGTATCCCTTTTTTTCGAAATCATACACGAAGAAAAGCGTTAAAAAGCCAAATCAAAAGGAAAGTGATCTGGAACAAATAGGTAAACATTTGCATTTCAATGAATAAAAAGACGAAAAACTGACGATCTTGCTTATATATGATTTACCATCAAGTGGAAACATGTACTTGGTACAAAGAATAAAGGGGGCTTAAATGATGCCAGATTGGTTAGTTATTTCATTACGGACATTGTTAGCGATTGTCGTACTTTTTATAATGACTAAGCTATTGGGAAAGAGACAGGTTTCCCAGTTATCCTTTTTTGAGTACATAACGGGGATCACGATCGGAAGCTTGGCAGCCTATACTTCATTAGAGATGGATCAAAAATGGCATTTAAGCGTCATTTCATTGTCTGTATGGGTAGGCGTCTCTTTAGGAATCGAATTTTTACAAATTAAGAGTAAAAAAGCAAGGGATTTTATCGATGGTAAACCAAGGGTCATAATTAAAGACGGGAAAATTCTGGAGGATAACCTTAAGAAGGAACGGCTTACCACCGACGAACTGATGGAACAGCTGCGAAAAAAAGATGTTTTCCTAGCGACGGATGTCGAATTTGCGATTATGGAACCGAATGGAGATATCAACGTCCTGCTAACGAAAGAAAATCAATCCCTAACACCCAAGCACCTAGGCATCAAAGTGGGGCCTGAAAAGGAGCCGCAGGTAGTCATTATGGATGGAAATGTCATGGATGAACCATTAGCTATGATGGGACTCAACCGGGGTTGGCTAGATACAGAACTCGAAAAGGTAGGCGTTGCAATTGAAAACGTGCTTCTTGGCCAGGTAGATACCTATGGCCAGCTTTATGTTGACTTATTTGACGATCAGATCAAAGTTCCTAAGCCTCAGAGTAAAGCTTCTTTGCTGTCGACTTTAAAAAAATGTGAAGCGGATCTTGAAATGTTCAGCCTATCCACAAAAGCGCCAAATGCAAAAAAAATGTATGAAGAATGTGCAAAAAAGCTGGAACGAGTCATTGAAGAAGTCAAACCGCTACTCATTCGTTAGATCAGATGATCAGGAGGATTAAAAATGAGCAATAACAAGATGAAAAAAGCAACGCCGGTCCAACAGGAGTATCAAAAACTCGCCAAGCAGCTTGAACCAAAACGGCCCTTATTCCAAAACTGCTGGCGTGCGTTTCTTGCCGGGGGGACGATTTGTGTGATTGGACAAGCAATTCAGGAAATGTTTGTTCATTGGGCCGGCTTTGATGAGAAAAAAGCAGCTAATCCCACTGTGGCCGTGTTAATTCTCATTTCCGTTATTTTAACGAGTCTCGGCTTATATGACAAATTCGCGCAATGGGCGGGTGCCGGTTCGGCTGTTCCCGTTACTGGTTTTGCAAATTCAATGGCATCCGCCGCTATTGAACATCGCAGTGAAGGATTTGTTTTAGGCGTCGGCGGAAAAATGTTTAAACTTGCAGGGTCGGTTATTGTTTTTGGAACTGTAGCGGCATTTTTCGTGGGTATCATCACGTTTGTGTTTAAGGGTACTGGAGGAGGACATTGATATGCTAAAAGGGCATCAAAGTTGGATCTTTGAAAATAAACCGGTGATTCGGGCTTCGGCTACCGTAGTTGGCCCGTTTGAAGGCAGGGGGCCCCTTGCCTCCGATTTTGACATCATACATGGTGACTCCATGCTGGAAGAAGAAAGCTGGGAAAAAGCTGAGAAAGTTTTGATCGAGCAAGCTGCAAAACTGGCGATTGAAAAAGCAGGGTTAACCAAGGAGCAAGTTCAGTTTCATATCGGCGGCGATTTGATGAATCAGATAATCAGCACCAGCTTTGCCGCTCGTACTCTGTCCATCCCCTATCTTGGCGTGTTCGGCGCCTGTTCAACCTCGATGGAAAGCTTGGCTCTTGCGTCCGCACTCGTCAATGGTGGAGCAGCGAAATTCATACTGGCAGGGACCTGCAGTCATAATTCGAGCGTAGAGAAGCAGTTCCGGTATCCGACAGAATACGGTTCGCAAAAGCCGCCAACTGCCCAATACACCGTCACCGGCGCCGGTGCAGCGATCGTTTCGCAGGAAGGGGAAGGACCTGTCGTCACGTCAGCGACAATTGGCCGAGTTATCGATATGGGGATTACGGATCCGTTTAATATGGGGGCGGCCATGGCACCTGCTGCGGTTGACACCATTCAAGCTCATTTTCGAGATTTACAAATCGAGCCCGGTTATTATGATCTGATCGTCACAGGCGATCTGGCCAAGGTAGGCTATGAGATTGCCTGCAAATTGTTTGAAAAACATAACATTCCGATTCATCAAACGGAGTATGCCGACTGTGGCATGATGATTTACGACTATGATACTCAGATGGTACAGGCGGGGGCAAGCGGTTGCGGCTGTTCGGCCGTTGTCACGTACGGTCATTTAATCAAACGTATGCGAATGGGAGAAATCAAACGCATGCTTGTTGTTGCTACAGGGGCGCTCTTATCGCCGCTTTCGTTTCAACAAGGAGAAAGTATTCCTTGTATCGCGCATGCTGTAGCGATCGAATCAGGAGGGGGAATCTGACATGATCTTTTTATGGGCCTTTCTTGTAGGGGGCGCAATTTGCGTCTTCGGACAGCTTTGTTTCGATGTGTTTAAACTGACTCCAGCCCATACCATGACGTTACTCGTCGTGCTGGGAGCAGTCGCGGATGGACTTGGCTTGTATGACCCGCTCGTTAGAATTGCCGGAGCCGGAGCTTCCGTTCCAATCACTAGTTTTGGAAACTCTCTGGTTCACGGCGCTTTGGAGGAATTACAGAAAGACGGATGGATCGGAGTCATTACCGGCATATTCAAGGTCACCAGCGCAGGTATTTCGGCAGCCATTATTTTCTCATTTTTGGCAGCCTTGCTGATTAAGCCAAAAGGTTAAGGATGCAATAGGCGTTAAGCATCATTAGATCACACAAAGCCCTTTACCTCATGAGGGATGTAGGGCTTTTCAAGCTGTTCGATTTCGTCAGGCGTCAATTTAATATCCAGCGCAGCGACTGCATCCGTCAAATGGTGCTCCTTTGTTGCTCCAATAATCGGAGCGGAGACAGGTTGCTTTTGCAGCACCCATGCTAACGCTACTTGAGCGCGAGAAACACCACGCTGTTCGGAAATTTCTTTAACAGCCTCGACGACCTTTCGATCTGTCTCAGCCGTTGCCTCATAAAGCGATTTGCCAAAGGCATCATTTTCGGAGCGTGTACTTGTCGTTTCCCAATCCCGGGTTAACCGACCTCGTGCCAGCGGACTCCATGGGATCACACCGATCTTCTCCTCAGCGCAGAAAGGAAGCATCTCTCTTTCCTCTTCCCGATACAGGAGATTCAGATAATTCTGCATACTCACAAAACGAGTCCACCCATGACGCTCGGCGGTGTACAGCGCTTTTTGAAATTGCCAGGTGTACATGGAGGAAGCCCCGATATATCGTGCTTTGCCTGCCTTTACTACATCATGAAGAGCTTCCATTGTCTCCTCAATCGGCGTGTTGTAATCCCAACGGTGAATTTGATACAGATCAATATAATCGGTACCGAGGCGACGCAGGCTATGATCTATTTCGGTCATAATGGCTTTGCGGGATAAACCTCCGGCGTTCTGCCCCTCACGCGTCGTCATAAATACTTTGGTGGCAATCACCACGTCATCGCGATTTGCATACTCTTTTAGAGCCTTACCAACGATTTCCTCGCTACTTCCACCTTGGTAAGCATTGGCTGTATCAAAAAAATTAATGCCCAGATCGAGAGCCTTTTTGATAAAGGGACGGCTTTGTTCTTCATTTAACGTCCACTTATGCACGCCGCGCTCAGGATCACCGTAACTCATACAGCCCAGAGCAATTCTGGATACATCCAATCCTGTATTTCCAAGTTTCACATAATCCATGCCTTGGCCTCCTTAAAAGCAAAATGAAGAATACCTACAAATTAAAGATATAGGTATTCTTTCAAAAAGTATATGATATTATTTTTTGAAATCAGCGTTGATCGTAGTTTCTTTCCACTCTTCAATACTTTAGAGCAGGTTCGTGAATTTATTGGTGACATTCATCAGGCCCCAGGAGTTAATTTCGAACATTTTACGTGTTTCTTCTTCCACACTTTCTTCAACAGAACTGAAGTAACCAATCCCCGCATTATTCACAAGCATATCAATCAATTCTGCCGAATTTCTCGATCGCTTTACTGACTGCGCTTGTAATTTGCTCTGGCTTGGTCACGTCCGAAACCTGTAGAGCTGCCTGTAATAAACCATACCTTCTCGTTTTGAGACAATTCAATCACTCCTTTAAGTTGATACTCTTATCCTACATCTTAAAGTAAGCTTCAAGCCAAATCGTCCCTTAAGAGAAGCCTTTTCCCATAACCACATGATCGTAAAAAGCTATCTTTTGAATGATTTTTTCTAAGTTATGCTGCGTTTGCGCCATATGTTCTTCTACCTTTTTCTTATGAGCTACGAGAAGATCTCTTCTTTCATGTACGGTGGCTTCGCCTTTTGCATTAAGCTCAAGGTATGCCTTAATCTCTTCAATCGTCATCCCCGTATCTTTCATAGCCATAACAAACCTTAACCAGTCAATTTGTTTTTCCGTATATACTCTTCTTCCACCCTCATCCCGCCCCACTTCAGGTAATATCCCCTCTTTTTCATAATAACGAAGTGTAGATGCAGGCAGTCCGCTCTTGATTTGAACTTCTCTGATGGAGTACATTCTCATTCCCCTCCTCGTTATTGTTGTACTTCTTAAAGTCAGCTTTAACTATAAGTATAAGTTTTCATAGAAAAGAGTGCAAAGTAATGAGAAATATACTAAAAAAGAGCGAGTGACCCACGAAGGTTTCTCGCCCCAGAGTCAATTACTTTAAGCCGGTGGCTTTTTGACTCGCCTATAAAATGTTCGATTGTATTGATTAATCAACTCATCCAGAATCATAGATTGATTGAGCACAAGTGCATCTTCTAATCCGTATTTCGCTTGCAGATCGTAGAGCTTTTGTCTTGCCTTCTCTAATCTTAGTTTCAAAAGTTCTTGTTTTTCCATCCTTTCCCCTCCTTATTTAACCTCATTTTGGAATATTATGACTATATTTGATGAAAGTTTAATTCAGAAATTCTGTTAATTTGCAACGAAAAAGACCAGCTCAGAGAGCTGATCTTTTCCGTCAAGACTAGAGAAGACGTATAGCCAATTTAATTAATCAGATCAAGTGAAGAAAAAATTAAAGCTTAATAACCCACTACAGCCAATTCATATACTGATAAACCATCTTTAAATTCCCTAGTAATTATAATTCTGTTTACCGCGCTTGTATCATGTTGATTACAGCTCACTTCTTGACGAAGCTAATTTACCGTACGCCTGACCTGACATTTTAGTGTTACTAGTGTTAAAAGTAGCATAAAACTCACCTGTAGACCAAGCCGAACTGCTTATCCAACTAAAAGTATCTCCAGGAGCTATCTTCACATCAGTTCCGCTCATAACCGAACCACTAGCTGATCCTTTGTGTACAGCGAATTTTATTGCTTCACTCCCTGTATTTCTTACCCACAATTTAACATAACCCAAACCTGCGGGAATAGAGAAATACGATACTGTTTGTTGACCAGACAATGTTGTATCGAACGCAGGCTGTGTAGATTGAGGAGTGATGACGTGATCATCTGCTTTTGGCGTATTTACATCACTCGATCCATTTGCAGGTTGAACTATTGCTCCTGGGTCTGCTGTAACTGATTTAACATCAGTAGCAGCTGAAGCAGAAACAGTTAATGGTAGTGCGACAGCTAAAGACAAAATGGCAAGAACAGAAATTTTTTTATTGTTTTTCATGATAATAGCCTGCCTTCTCTTTATTTATAAAACCTTCGCCACCACAACCAGATGCTTGAGCCATCGCTCAGAAGATCAAACAACTTCATTACGTCACATTATCAATCGGAAGATTCTTCATAATCACAGATTAAAGATATAGAATTTATTTCTTCCTAAGTTACAACAAAAAATCAACACTTAACCCAAATCGGCTAAACTTTTCCTTCTCTAAATCAATCATCGTATGTTATGACTATAATTGGTTGAACTTTATTTAGTCAGTTCTATTAAAAAAGACCTGCTCAGAAAAGCCTATCTCAGAACCTAAATCTAGTTTAAGAGTATGTCGCTATATTAAGATAAACTAAAAATATAGAACAAGTAGAACGAGAATGCAGTAGACGGAATGGTGCTGTACAAGCGCTAGCGTTCGCCTTTGTACCCAGATTACAACCTTTTTACCAGAAACTTGGGCATGAGCAACGAGAAGCATTTTAATAATAAAATAATTTTTCTTTCTGCCCTTCCCTCACTAGACTTTCGAAGTCTAAATAGGTCTGATCATCTGCAAAATCTTGAAAACTCTCAAATAATCTTACACACCTGATAAAAAAGGCTTCGTGATTTATCGTAAATGATATAGACAATACGTCCAGTAAGTATTTAAAACCATGTTCGTACGTACCTCTATTTAAATAATATTTAGCCAGTTCATATTTAAAACGCGTTGATTGTTCTGGTATCACTTGATAAGTATACATGTCCGCAGATGGTTGATGTTGGGTAATAGAATCAATCTCCGTTTCAAATCGTTGAAGTACATCATCCACATCTATTTGATAGCGGTTAGCCGCCATCATAATATTCAAAAGCTCTGTAACCAATTCTTTTTCCGATTTATCGGGGGGTGCGCAAATATACTCCACATAATTAGTGAGGACACTTACATCTCCAGATAAAAGCTTGTTTACATAGATATTACCCTGCGCCCAATGCTGAAATAATTCCATCCAATACCGCGTATCTTCATCCGTCTCTTTAACCCAACTTAGATCAGCATACGCGTAAGTATGTTGTAATGCCTGCCTATAATCTCCCTGTGCTTCGCAAACACTTGCGCATAACAAATCAGCGTAAGCGATGTATACAAACATGGGTCGGCTCGCTTTTTTGTGAAGGTCCCTTTTCTTTCGCTTATGCTGACGATGGTCTAGGGAGTATTGGATTTTGGCTTTATCCCGCATTTTTTGAACTGTCTTATCAACCTTCCCCCACTGACGCAAGGAACGATACACATTTGCCAGATCTTTCAGCGCATCAAGCTGGTCTATTTCATCAAGCCGCTCTACGAAGGGATGAAAATGGCATGCTGCTTCGAAATTTTGATTTTGGTCATCTCCGATGTTAATTGTAAACAAACGATACTGGCAAAGGGCCAGTCGTTCCGAATATTGCTTTCTCTCGCTGATCGCCACGCTCTCGTAAAGAATGGCTGCCGCCGCATGTTTGCCGTCTTTGAAGAAGTCTTCTGCCACATTAAACAGCAACACGGAATACACCAGATTGTCCATTAACAAATCGGCCATTTGCTGGATACAGTCCAGCTTGTCCAACTCGGCGCAATTATACAAAAAAGGTCTGACCCTCCGCCAGTTAGGCGTGATATCCGTTAAATATTCCTGCATATATTGCTTGTAATAATGCCCCCTGGGATGTCCCATAACTGCCGTAATCCGATCCAGTTGATCGACGGAAAACGTACGATTTCCATTTACCAAGGTACTCACCGTACCTGCATTTAGTCCTGCTGTTCGTCCAAGTCGGGTAATGTTCAGTCCGTTTGTCTTCATGTATGTATCAAGCTCTGCTCGAATCGTGGTTGTATGGTTCACAATAAACAACCCCTTTAACGTTCATAGGATAAAGTTACGATGCTGCTCTGTGGCAACAAATCCGATTACAATCTGGTATTAGACGCAAGCTGTACTAGAATCATTGTTTTTTCTACAAAATAGTATACCATTTTATAGAATTTTCTTGTATACTTTTCAACAGTTTACTTAATATATGCGATTGCTCCTCTAAGCCTATTTTTTTTTCTCCTCTTTATTTAGTATTATAAGGATATAAACAAAGGAGGTTATCATTTGAAAAGTACAGGTATGACACGTCCCTTAGATTCGTTAGGTCGTATCGTCATTCCCAAAGAGATGCGTATTTCAATGGATTACAATATGGGTGATCCAGTTGAGATTTTTGCTGATGAGGAAATGGGTCTTCTCGCCTTACGAAAATATACCGGGGTGACGTGTAAAATGTGTGGTTCTACGGAGCAATTGACTTATTTTAGAGACAGCTTTATTTGTGGGGAATGTATTCATAATTTGAAGAATGGTACAAATTCCACCCCTATCACAAGGCCGTCCAAATCGAATTTCTCCAACGGAGAAAGGCCAATGAAGCATTCCAAACGTCTGCGCCGTTCGACGCAACAAATGATCGAAAGCCTAAAAGAATTGATGCAGAAGCAACCCAATGCAGCACAGCACGAATATGCAAAGATACTTGAGGTTTCCCAAGCCCGTATATCCCAGCTCAAAAAATTGCTATAACTACAGCTTGCTACCCTACATAGGTATACATCACAAATTCCATGGACAATTATGTTTGAACCATGATACACAGCACCTTAGCTAACCAACAAAATCCATGGACCACCATGGCGAGAATTTCATACTAGGCATAAAGAACCACCGGACGATGTTCAGGCGAATAACCTGTATCCGGTGGTTTTTTTATATCTAGTGTTTTTCAAGCTAATAAGAACGTATTCCTCCCTCGGCCTTCTATTTCATCTTTATAGCCTGAGTTTTAAAGAGTAAGAACAAAAACTTTTTCAACTTGAAAAATCTTATCCAAAACTCTATACTCCTTCTATTAGGTTTAAATGATTAAACATTTAAGGAGAACTTATACATATGGGAAAACAAGCAATGAAACTGCTTCGAGAATGCATTCCTACTTTTCAGACTTTAAGCGAACCGCACCGTCAGGACATTCTGCTGTTACTTTCAGAGAATGGCAAGATGACTGTTAACGATATTACGGAGCATTTGGTTTTGTCACGGCCTGCCGTTTCCCACCATTTGAAGCTTCTGAAAAATGCAGGAGTCGTCCAACTGGAACAACGAGGCACGGAGCATCATTATTTTTTAGCCTTGGAGGATTCGATACAGTTATTGAAAAACCTGGTCACCGTGCTGGAGCGGGATTGCCTTTAATAGAAGGATGAATAGGAGGATACGTACTTTATGGAGCAGCTAACATCAGAGCAGGTCAGCCACATTTTACAGCAGCATCGTCAATTTTTTCACAGTGGGCAGACCCGCAGTGTTGAGTTTCGTTTGGAGCAGCTACGGAAGCTGGCCCATGCCATCCAACGATACGAGCAACTGATTATGATCGCCTTGAATCAGGATTTGCGCAAAAATGAATTTGAAGCCTACACTACGGAAATCGGCTTTACCCTGGACAGTATTCGTTATATGACAAAGCACCTCAAGCAGTGGATGAAGCCGCAAAAGGTAAAAACACCTATTTATCATCCGCTAACCAAAAGCTATATGTACAAGGAGCCTTACGGAACGGTACTGATTGTCGGGCCGTTTAACTATCCATTTCAATTGTTAATTGAGCCGCTCATTGGTGCCCTCGCCGGAGGGAACGGAGTCGTTCTGAAGCCATCCGAAAATACGCCTGCCGTTGCCGCCGTCATCAAGAAGCTGATACATGAAACCTTCGATGAGTCTTATATCCGGGTGATTGAAGGCGAAAAGGAAGTCACTTCCGCGTTGATTAACGCCCCGTTTGATTATATTTTCTTCACAGGAAGCGTGGGGGTTGGCAAAATTGTCATGGAGGCGGCGGCCAAAAATCTGGTACCTGTCACTCTGGAGCTTGGGGGAAAAAGTCCGGTCATTGTAGATCGATCCGCAAAGATCGAAATGGCCGCCAAACGTATTATTTGGGGGAAAATGATGAATACAGGGCAGACCTGCATTGCCCCCGATTATGTGCTTGTGCATAAAGAGGTTAAGCAGGAACTAATGGAGCAGATGAAAGCTGCAATTACAAGCTTTTATGGTCAGGATGCTCAGCAAAGCAGCGATTACGGCCGTATCGTTAATGAGCGCCAGTTTGACCGATTGGCTGCCATGATTGAGCAGGATCGAGAGAATATACGCTTTGGGGGCACAACGATTCGGGAAGACCTCTATATTGAGCCTACCCTTCTGGAGTCCCAATCCTGGTCTGATGCTGCGATGCAGGATGAAATATTCGGTCCGATCCTGCCGATGCTGGAATTTGAACAGTTGGAAGAGGCCATCCAGACGGTAATGGATCATCCGAAGCCACTGGCACTGTATTTATTTACAGAAGATAAACAGGTTGAACATGAAGTGCTTACCCGCCTGTCCTTTGGAGGTGGATGTGTGAACGATACGGTGTCTCATATTGCTAATCCTCACATGCCCTTCGGAGGCGTTGGAGCAGCCGGTATGGGCGGTTACCATGGAAAATATAGCTTTGATCTCTTTTCTCACACCAAAAGCATCATGAAAAAAAACTCCAGGTTCAACAATAAGCTTCTATTCCCGCCTTACAGCGATAAACTCAAGTGGGTTCGGAAAATTTTGCGCTAAAGATCCTTACTAAAAAAGCCCGCCGAATCTGGGTAGGTACACATTATGTGTATCTCCTTCCCTTCTCAGACAGGCTTTTTTTATCTTTTAATCACGACCAGCTTCACTTCCAGCATTTCTTCCATAGCGTACTTCACGCCTTCGCGTCCGGTACCGCTTTGCTTCACACCGCCATACGGCATATGATCGACGCGGAAGCTCGGAATATCATTGATCATCACACCGCCGACCTGAAGCTTGTCCGCCGCATCCAGCGCAGTCGTTATATTACGGGTGTAAATCCCCGCCTGCAAGCCATAAATCGAATCATTCACATGATGAATGGCTTCATCTATAGAGCTTACCGAATGAATCAGCACCAGTGGGGCAAACACCTCACGGCAGGATACCTTGGAAGTCGGGTCCACATTCAGCAGAACGGTCGGCTCCAAAATCCCGCCTTCGGCTTGACCGCCCAGAGCGATCTTCGCGCCCGCCTGAACGGCTTCATCCAGCCATTCACGAACACGTTTGACGTCCTTCGCTGAAATAAGCGCAGATACATCCGTGTCCGGATCAAGGGGATCACCTGTTTTCAAGCGTTGGGCCGCCTCTACGAATCGGGATACAAAAGTATCATACAGCTCGTCCACGACGTAAATACGCTGAACCGAGATACATACCTGTCCCTGATTGGCAAAAGCTCCGCTCACACAGCGGTCAATGACTGCGTCCACGTCCGTATCGCTGTCGACGATGACCGCTGCATTGGAGCCTAGCTCCAATGTGACCCGCTTCAAGCCCGCCTTGGAGCGGATTTCCGTACCTACCGCCGGGCTACCGGTAAAGGTGATATAGCTGACGCGCGGATCGGTAACGAGAACGTCGCCGATCGTTTTACCGTCGCCGCTGATCACGTTAAGAGCGCCTGCAGGCAATCCTGCCTGCTCCAGCAGCTCCGCGATCAAGTAAGCCGACAGCGGCGTCTGCTCCGCTGGCTTCAATACGACCGTATTGCCTGCCGCCAAAGCGGGACCCACCTTGTGAGCGACCAGGTTCATCGGGAAGTTAAACGGCGTGATGGCTCCCACAACGCCGACAGGCTCCTTGAGGGCGTAGGCCATACGCCCCTCACCCCCCGGTGCGGCATCCATCGGGATCGTTTCCCCGTGAATCCGCTTGGCTTCCTCGGCTGCAAACTTGTAGGTTTGCACTGTCCGGTCAACCTCTGCCAGCGCAGCCTTCCACGGTTTGGACGCCTCGCGTGCAATGATACGCGCCGCATCATCACGCCGCGCGTCCAGCAAATCAGCCAGCTTCTCCAAAATGGCTGACCGCTGATGCGCAGGCATAGCCCGCATTTCAGCGCGGGCATCAGATGCCGCCTGAATGGCAGCCTTGGCATCCTCTGCTGTGGCCTCTGCCACCTCAGCAATCACCTCACCGGAATACGGTGATTTCAGTGCCGTATACGATTGTGCTGCTTTCCATTCACCGCCAATAAATAAATGCTGCTGCATACTTATGGCCTCCTTCTCCCTATATTAACGTTTATTCTACCGTTTATTTTACCGTGAGCACAGGGCAAGGTGCATGCTGGATCACATGATGGCTGACGCTGCCCAGGATCATTTCGGAAACCAGCCC
Organism: Paenibacillus sp. LT-B23; assembly: GCF_059417685.1. Classification (NCBI taxonomy): domain Bacteria; kingdom Bacillati; phylum Bacillota; class Bacilli; order Caryophanales; family Paenibacillaceae; genus Paenibacillus; species Paenibacillus sp. LT-B23. The sequence continues at coordinate 105,536 of NZ_JBSQBM010000021.1, forward strand.
TTTGCCCCGTGTTCCCATAATGATCAGATCCACCTGCTCTTGCCCTGCACTTTTGCAAATAACACTCGCCGGATCACCATGACCCGCCAGCATACGGTAAGAAATACCCCCGTCCTTCAAATAATCGGATGCTGGCTCCAAAATATGGCGCCCTTCCTCCTCAATTCGCTCATCCACGTCCACCCCAACCGGGGGCTCATTCATGGATAAAGCCGGATTCACATGCAATACGGTCAGACGCGGTTCACCCTGAAGCTGTTTGGACAGCGCTTTGGCTGTCTCCAACGCCTTCATAGCGTGTTCCGAACCATCGATCGCGACCAGAATATGCTTGTATTCGCTCATACTCTTTTCCTCCTCAGAAGTTCATTCTTAGTGAGCATCAATCTGTATATCCTGCATATGTCGACGACGTACGATCAGTACCACTACACCCAGCAGTACCATCAATGCGCCAAAATAAAATGGAGTCTCCGCCGTATACCACTCGGACAGCTTCCCTGCAAGCCACGGCGAGATCGCCCCACCCAAAAAGCGCATGAAGCTGTAAGCCGCAGATGCCGTGGAGCGCTCCACCGGAGCTGCTTGCATCACAGCCGTTGTGATCAATGTATTGTTAATCCCCAGAAAAATACCAGCCACGATCACCGCAACAATGACAGTCTTCGGTGAGCCTGCGACCGTTCCTATCGCCATAACGCCTAAATCAATGGCAAACAGCGTCAGCATGACACTAATGGAAGATACCACGCTAAAGCGTGCTTGAATCTTCGGTGCTACAAACACTGAGGTAAAGGCCAGCATAATCCCCCAGCCGAAAAAGACATAGCCCAAACCATGCTCGTCCAGATGCATCACGTATGGAGAATACGCCATCAGCGTAAAAAATCCAAAATTATACAACAAAGCCACAATGCCCAGCGTTAGCAAGGCCGGATAAGTGAGCGCTTTGAACGGATCAGCAATCGAACCACGCTTTTTAGGCTTCGGAATCGAAGGCAGCATAAATGTAATGAACAAAAATCCCACGACCATCAGCGCAGCTACACCGAAGAACGGACCGCGCCAAGAAATGGAGCCTAGCTCACCGCCAAGCAGCGGGCCGACCGAAATCCCTAGACCCAGGGCCGCCTCATACAAAATAATGGCTTTGGCTGTTCCCGAAGTGGACAGACCAACAATGGCGGATAGCGCCGTTGCAATAAACAGTGCGTTCCCCAGCCCCCAGCCTGCCCGGTAGCCCACAATCCCGCCAACCGTATCGGCTGTACCTCCCAACCCGGCAAACACAATAATCAACAATATCCCGGTCAGCAGCGTCCATTTGACACCCAATCGGCTGGACACTACGCCCGTAATCAGCATAGCTACACCTGTCACCAGATTATAGCTGGTGAACAGCAGTGACACCTGACTCTTGGTGGCATGAAGCTGATCGGCGATGGCCGGAAGGATAGGATCGACTAATCCCAGTCCCATAAATGAAATAACGCAGGCAAAAGCAACCGCCCATACCGCCTTGGGCTGAGACAGCAAGCCTGCCTGTTTTTTTAACTCATCAGGTAATGCGTGTTGTGAACTCATAATAGGATGTAACCTCCAAATCTAAATGTAAAATGATTCGCTTATGATGGTTCGCTGCCAAGCTCCTTATCAAGCAAAACCTTTCGTTCGCGAACCCTGACCCGCAGCTCCTCCAGTTCGGTCTGGAGCATACGGATGCTGTTGATTTTTCCCTCCATCAGCTCCAACTGTTCATTCAGTGTTACCTCCATATCCTCCAACATGGCCCGGCGCTCAACAGGATGCAGGATATCCGTTCGCTCACGATATTCCTCCCGCTGACCCTTGAGCATTTCTGCTGCGGACATGTAACGCTGAAGCTCTTGCAGGGAGAAACCAAGCACTTCCTTGGCACTCACAATTTTTTTCAGTAAATCCACATCCTCCTGCGTATACAGCCGCATATTCCCTTCGCTGCGCTGCGGGGAGGGCAAGAGACCGATTTCCTCATAATAACGAATGGTTCGCTTGGTCAAACCGCATTGCTTGGCGACCTCGTCAATTTTATACGTAACCATGACACCCACCTTATGAAAAAGTTTATATATAAATACTACGCCTATCTAACGTTAACGTCAACGTTAACTTTGGAGAAAAAAAAGAAACCGCTCCTATTAGAGACGGTTCCTGTTTCGACTTGCATGTTCATAAGCCCGAAGCATCGGCGCTCAAGCCCATGAAATATATAATTTAGATGAAAATAGTGCGAGTGATGATAACCAGCAAAATGAAGAGTACCAGAATAACACCAGTGGAAGTCCACATGCCGTAGCCACCACCGCCATAACCTCTGTCTACTTCACCCATCTCAAATTCCTCCTCCCTCCGTTGATTACAAACAAATCGCTCGAATGCAGATTGTTTAGCAACGAATTAGATAAAGAATGCTTTAGTGATAATAACGAGCAAAATGAAAAGTACCAGAATCGCTCCTGTAGATGTGAAAGCTCCATAACCAGCGCCTACTCCAGACATACTGATTCCTCCCTTCATGGTTTACAAAAGCATTTTATGCGTATGTTGCCAACCATGATAGGTACAGATGCCGGGCCTCCCGCCCAAATGTAGGTCTTTCGCTTTGGTTCCGTTATCCTTCATGCGCTAGCATGCCGTGATACAGCAGGCTTCGCGTCTGCTTGGCAAGCACGGATGGACTTTCGCGTCCAGTCAGCAATTTGGTTAACGTCAACCGTTCAATCAAACCAACGACGCATTCCGCCGTCAGCTCCGGGTCCAATTCCTCACGGCAAGAACCACATCGTTGTGCCGCAAGCAGATGTTTTTTAATATGACCTGCCATTTCTGCCTTGATACGCACCGAGTCCGACGCCTGGTAAAATCCGACACGGGTTATCGCCGAATTATTGGATAACATACGAAAAATGGATTCCAGAAACACTAGCCCCCGGCTCAAAATTTCAGCTTGGCTTTGATCCGGTTCCACCTTCATGCATTGGACCGTCTCATTCACCAACACCCGGAAGCTCTCAACAAGCTCCTCATACATTTGTTCCTTACTCTCAAAATGAATATAAAAATCCGGCTGCGTCAATCCCGCACGCGCCGCGATCGAACTTACCTTGGTCTGATAAAAACCGGTCTGAGCGAACTCCTCAGCCCCCGCCTCCAGTAACAACCGTCGACCTTCCCGACTTCTGACTCCTGCTCTCGTCACGGTCCCTGCCCCCTTACTCCACAAATCTATCGTATTATAAAGTTCCCTTGCGGTAAGAACAATGGGCTTGAGGATGATATATGCCTGTCCTTCCAAAGTCCTAATACAGAAGAAATGAAGGTTTTGAAAATATAAGGGCCTCTCTCTTTAAGGTAGTATTAACCAATTAGACCATGAGCAAGCAAGAATGATGACGCCGGATCAGTGGTGAGGACAATATTTGCGCATCATTTCAATGGTTGTCAGATCATCATCCCGCCCTCGGTTTTGCAAACCGTCGATAATCTGTTGACGTTCCTGCTCTTTAACATTCTGCCCGAATTTGAATTTGGCGGTCCACTCATCCGGTACAATTTTGATCAGTGCGACTCCTTTCAGACGTGAAGCATACCGGGGATCGCTGGCATCGATAGGTTCATAGCCGCCCTCCGGTTGCAGCTTACTCATAAAAATGGAAAAGGCAGATGCCTTTTCTTCCAGTTCCACTACCTGTTCCGCATGACCTCGCACGGTAATACTTTTAAAAAATGATGTTGCCGGACATGCCATATGTTCATCCGTAAAATAAGACGGGATGAGCGCATACTCTTTGGCAGCGGAAAACGTGACCCGGTTGTCCTCCATCATACGTTCCATCTTCTCTCCGGCACGGCTGCCATGAATATAAAAAACACCATTTCCATAAGCAAAATTCAAGGGTACAACCCGCGGGAACCCATCCTCGCTGTTCATGCCCAGAAAACCGAAACTGACCTCGCTCAGAAATAGCTCTATTTCCTCTTCTTCTGCCACCGTAAATTCTTTTCTTCTCATGGATCATGCTCCTTTCGTCTATTGACCAGCGATACATTTCAGATTATGTTGAAAATGGATCAATGAATAGATCCAATATGATCGAAAATGAATAGTCCAATGGAAGGAGAAGGTTATGGATATTACGATTGCTTATCAGCGTGCTATTCAACTGTATCATCATAAATATTTGGCCTTGTATCATGCTCTTCGGGAAGGAATTCTGAACGGATCACTTGCCAGCGGTACGCGCCTGCCTTCCAGTCGTGATCTGGCTGTGATGTATGGAATTTCGCGGGGCAGTGTTGCAGAAGCCTACGATATGCTATTGGCAGAAGGGTATGTGGAAACCGCGGTAGGCAGAGGGACTTTTGTGATTGAACAAACCGCGTTGCTACCCAACACATCATCGATTGATAAGCAGACCCGGCAAGCACCTTCTGTAAAACAAACAACCCCAGCTTTGTCCACATGGGGACAACGGATTATGCAGATGGAAGGAGAGTCACAGCCATCTTCTGCTTCTGGTGTAAATGAAGATGCGGCTCAACAACCCCTGATTTCTTTTCAGGCAGGAGAAGTGGTGTTGGAAGGCAATTCACTGACCGCATGGAAAAGCGCAATGGCTGCCGCTGGCAAAGACTTGCAAAAGCCTTCGTCTGCCTTGATGACAGCACCCGTGAATGGCGATGAATGGTTGCGTGAAGCGATTTGTCAGCATGTTGGAAGAACGCGGGGAATTATGGCCCACCCGGACCAAGTCGTATTATGCAGTGGCTCCATGGAAGTGATCACGTTATTATGCCAGTTGCTTATTAATGAGCAAGATCCCATCGTGCTGGAAAATCCCTGTTATCCCGGTATTCACCGTGCGGTTACCGCATCGGGCGGACAGGTGCAAGCTGCTGAGCTGGATCAACAAGGAATTATTCCGCAGGATTGGGATTCCAGATTACTATTTGTTACACCGGGACGACAGTTTCCAACCGGAGCTGTATTGCCATTAGCACGCCGTCAGCATATTTTGCAATGGGCGGTGTCCAGAGGCGCGTGGATTATCGAAGATGATTATGACAGCGAATTCCGTTGGGCAGGACGACCGATTGAACCGCTGAAAGCACTGGATCGCGCGGATTGTGTCATCTATGTCGGTTCCTTTTCCAAAAGCATGTTCAGCAGTCTTCGACTGGGCTACGCTATTCTGCCCGCTGCACTGGCTCAAGCGCTAACAGCCGCCAAACGGCTATATGACCCGCTGCCGCCTGCCCGTCTGGAACAGCGCGCACTGGCACGATTTATGATACGCGGCGACTATGTTCGCCATCTGCGCCGGATGACCCGGATGTACAGATCACGTTACGAGGTGTTCCAGCGCGAAATGCAGCAGTTGAGTGGACTGTTTCACTGGCATCAGACTGACTGCGGCCTGCATGCCTATGCGGTCTGGGAGCATGAGCCTGCTCAGTATCAGCAATTGATGCAGGCGGCCCGGTCTTTCGGAGTCACATGGCGTGATGCAGCCGATTACCAACTGACGCCAGGCCCCCCATCCGCCTGTTTTATTTTTGCCCATTTAACGGAACACCAAATGATTGAAGGCATTAACCGTCTGCGCCAGGCTTGGGATAGTATTAAAAAATGAGTGGAACCTTCGCCTCAATCGACCTTCGCACCATATGAACGCAAGAACGCCAGCCCCTGGTCTCGATCCATCCGTGCACCTTTGACAACAAGTGCTTTAAAATCGACTCCATCCATAGTAGCACCACGCAAATCGGCTCCCTGTAGCTTGGCATGAGCTAAAATAGCTCTGGTCAGGTCGCAATCTCTGAGGTCTGCCTTCTGCAGATTGGCATCCGAGAGATCCGCTTCATAAAAGCGCACTCCTCTCAAATCCTGCTTTTCCAGCCGGGCCTGCCGCAAATTGGTATAAGACCAATCCCCCTGAACGAGCGTAATGCCGTCTATTTTTGCTTTTGAAAAGTCCGAGCCCGTCATTTTACAATTGCTGAATTTGGAGACGAACAGATTGGCTTCAATAAAGTTACAATTTATAAAAGCCGATTCAGTATGAATAGAACCGTTCAACAGTGCCCCTTGAAAATCACATTCGATAAAACGACATTCGCTGGTCATGATTTCCTCCAACGAACCGTTCGTAAAGGTACAACGTTCAAAGGTGCAACGAATAAGTTCACCATCCCTTAAATCTTTACCGCTATAATCAATGCCCTTATATTGCTGCTCCTGATACTGAAACATAATGATCCCCCTTATTTAATCACTAGCCCTAACAGCCCCACAAAAGACGAAGCTTGATGTGGAGAGATCATGCACCCATCCAGGTCTTCGATATCCACCTGTAGCCCATCAAATTCGCAATCGCTCAGATCAATCCCCTTGAGCTTGGACCCCGACAGCATGGCCTGATCCATATTGCAACGGGTAAAAAAGGTTTTCTGTAGCGTCAAATGATAAAGGTCGGAGCTTATCAATGAACAATCCTCAAAACCAACCTGCTTGAAATTGGCAAAGCGAAACATTGAATAATCCCCTAAGCAATCCAGAAAACGAACATTTTGGAGTCTGCTTCTGGAGAAGTCTGTTCCGAGCAGTTTGCAATTTCTAAACTCTACCCGGTGAATAAAGGAACCGGAAAAGTTAATATTAGACAGGTCGCATTTATCGAAAATAACATCTGTCCATTCACTTTCCGGCAATGACGATTCCATAATCGTAACATTTTTAAAAGTCATCTTCTCAAACGAAACTCTGGTAGCTTCCACATTATCCATGGTCATATCCTCTACAGACCCCGTGTTAAATTCATCCTTGGATCGTAAGGAGTACATTTCATCGGTTAATACAGGTAAGTCTGAAGGAATTTTCGGCAACTCTATCTTAATTTCCATAGCTATCTCCACCTTCTGAGTGCTTATTCCGGCATATGTCTAGTTTATATGATGATGCAGCGCAGTAACAATGGCTTTATACACGTACCTAACCTAGCCACTATTACAATCTGTCGTTCCTGTACCCTAATATACGAATCTATTTTCTATCAATCTCCACACATAGCGTAGCAAAAGCATTTCTGTCACATATATTAACGTTGTGAGTATACTCACGAACTTTTTTTAGGAGGTTGATAGCATGGCAGTACAGCTATCCAATAATGTGTTCTCCATCTCGGTCGGAGATTACGGCGATATCTCTTCCTTACGTCTGGTAGGAGACACATTCAATACGAACTATGTCATGAACAGCTCCAACGCACCCAAACAGAATACGGCGGATCATCAGTGGCTTGGTGAACTCATGTTTACCTACCGTCTCGGTAACGGGGCGTGGACTCGGGCATGGACAAGCAACTCTGCGGATGCACGCACAACCACTTCATCCGGCAGTAGTGTTCAAGTATCATACCAAAATTCGTCAAACAATCAGGGAATACGTAACTTCACATTAAATGAAACATATTCACTGGTTAACGATTACTTGCATTGGCAAATGAAAGTAACGAATACTTCCAATCAAACGCTCGAAATTGGAGATTGGGGGCTGCCGCTGCCTTTTAACGAGTATTGGTCTGGCGGCAATAACGAACAAATCTATGAAACAAGGGTACTTTCCCACTCCTTTGTAGGGCATAACAGTTCTTTTATTACCGCTGGACGGCCTAGCGGCATCGGGCCATATCTACTGCTCGTCCCTGATTCCTCTACAGGCGCAGGTCTTGAATATCAGGACCATTGGAGGGTCGAGGAGCACCCGGGCAGCACGTGGGCTATGGATCAAGGCGGCTGGTCCGAAGGACTAAATGTGTTCTATATCCACTCCAATGTCATTAAGAGCACCAACCGTGGCTATCTTTCCAACACCAGTCTGTCGCTGGCTCCAGGCGAAAGCAAAACGTATGCCTTTAAATTTTACAAGGTAGCGGACGAGCAGGCCGTGAAGGACAGGCTGTACAGCGAGGGACATGTGGATGTGACCGTGGTTCCGGGCATGATTTTCCCGACGAATCTCAAGGCTAAATTCGATCTGCATACCAGCAAATCCATTACCTCTGTCACAGCGCAATACCCGTCCGAAACGACCATCAGCTATCTGGAAACAGCCCCTACAAACCATAAAATATATGAACTTACACTGGGACGACTGGGGCACAACAATATTACCGTGAACTACGGTAACGGCGAAAAAACTGTTCTCCAATTCTATGCCATCGAGCCAGTCGACGCTGCACTTCAGCGCCACTCTACCTTCATGGTCAACAGCACCCAATGGAACATGCCGGGCGACCTGCGGGACAAAGTGTTTGACGACTGGATGATGCAATATAAGGCCAAGCGCAACAGCTTTGCAGGCTACTGGGGGTGGGGTGACGATTGGGGATTAACCCATGGCCAGTTCCTGGCTGAGAAAAACGTTCAGAAGCCCGTCGCATCCGAGATCAAGGCGGTCGATGATTATCTGGAGGTTGCCGTCTGGACGAATCTGATGGAAGGCCATCATACCGATTATCTGGTTCCCGATTTCCTGATGCCGCAGCCCAACACAACACCGACGTACCGGGGCTATGCCTATCCGCATATTTACAACACGTTTTTCAGCATGTATAAGCTCACCAAGCTGTATCCGAACCTGATTAGCTACCGCAATAGCAAAAACACGTATTTGCTGCGCGCTTATCGTATTTTCAAGGCATTGTATGAAGGCCCTGTCGCCTACAACTGGAACACAGGGCTCATGGGTGAACTGACCACGCCAGATATCATTAAAGCGCTACAGGAAGAAGGCTTGACCACCGAGGCTAACGACCTGATTGCCAAAATGGCTACCAAGTACAACAATTTCAAAAACACCACCTATCCCTACGGCTCCGAGTATAACTATGACAATACAGGCGAGGAAGCGGTATATACGCTCGCCAAAATGAACAGCAATACGACGATGATGAGTAAAATCAACGCCAAAACACGCGCTGCACGCGGACATATGCCTGTGTGGTACTACTACGCCGATCCGGTCACGATTACCGGGGAAAATTGGTGGAACTTCCAGTACACCACCTCGCTGGCAGGCTACGCGATGGATGACTGGACACGCCGTTATTCATCCAAGCCCGAAGTGGATCAACGCTTGTCCTATGCCGCCAAGCTCGCTAACATCGGGGCGATTAACTCGGGACAGATCAGCTCCGATCCAGCCAATATCGGTGCAGTATCGTGGACGTATCAGGCGGGTAAGGGCAATTACGGTGCTCTTGGTCTGGACGGCGGTCCGCTCTTCAACGGCTGGCGCGGCATGTCCGGGGAAGCGGATTTGGGGCTGTTCGGAGCGATTAAAGTTCTAAGCTCGGACATTGCTGTCGATCCCATTTTCGGCTTGTATGGCTATGGCTGTGACGTTACAGAAAGCGGTAACAACTATACGATCACTCCCAAGGATGGTGTATTCCAGCGGCTGCATCTGATCTCCCAAAAGCTGAGTCTGGAGCTGAATCGGGACCAATACACCTCGGCTATCGTGGCCAAATCCAAAAATAACGTCCGTCTGACGTTGAAAAATACAACAACGGGCACAGCCCACTCCACCGTCCTGACCTTAACCGGACTGGCCGCAGGTACGTACGACGTGCTCGTAGACGGAACGAAAACCGGCTCCGTCACAACTGTTAATGGCTCATCGGCTACGGTCAGACTGAATATCGGTACGGCGGCCTCCTACGATATCCGTATTCAGACAGGCTCAGGTAATCCGACTCCATCCGGAGACGTTGTAGCCCAATATGATTTTAATGAAACAAGCGGGTCTACCGCAGCCGATTTGTCAGGCAATGGGCAGCAGGCCAATGTGAACGGCGGCTCGTGGGGCGTCGGACGGAACGGCAACGCCCTGCTCTTAAACGGCACAGCCGCCTACGCCAGCCTGCCCGGTGGTCTGGTCAGCAGCGTTAACGATTTTACGATTGCGACATGGGTGCGGGTGAACACCCATAACGGCTGGGCCCGCCTGTTTGATTTTGGAGCAGGCACGGATCGGTATATGTTTTTGACACCCAAGGCCGAAGGAACAGGGATGCGCTTTGCCATCACCGTCTCGGGTAACGGGGAGGAACAGCAGTTAAATGCCCCGGAGCTGGCGACAGGGGTCTGGAAGCATGTAGCCGTGACGCTGTCAGGCAATACAGGGGTTATGTATGTAGACGGTGTGGAGGCAACGCGCAACACGAACATGACGTTAAAGCCGTCCAGTCTTGGGCTGACGGACCGGAACTATATTGGAAAATCCCAGTTTGATGATCCTTATCTGAACGGGGCAGTAGATGAGCTGATCATCTACAACAGAGCGCTCACTGCTCAGGAGATTCGCAGCTTGGCCTCGGTAAGCAACGCTGTTGCAGACCCTAAAATAGTAGCCAGTTCGTATGCTGAAGGAGCAGATTAAGCGGATGTAATTATTTTATGCCATTAACTTTTTAAGTTGTGAATGATTCGTGCCGTGAATGATTTGTATCGTGAATCACTTAGGCTATGAATGGTTTTATACCCTATTCATTTGAGTAAAAAAGGCGGGCGGCTCTCGTGGAAGCCTTGTTGCTGCCCGGTTTAGAGGCCGTCCAGCTTATGAGGAGGATTCCGCCATGTGTAAAGAACATGCAAGACCACCCCTGTCCGCAAGTGTTGACTGTGATTCATGCGGTACTGCTTCTGCTTCGATAAATGAGGCTCTCCTTGGAACAGAAACCGCACAAGTCTCGGGTTCCGCCGTATCCCCGCAAGCGATTGGCAACGATGCCGAGGTGATTGACCGCTTCGGACGCATCATTAACGGGTACGGCGTTGATCTGGTGGATTGGCAGGGCTATATCGCTAATCCGTTCATCAATCTGACCGTGAAGCCACCTGCCAGTGCGGCGTATCCGATCAGCATCACACTTAAGGCGCAGGGAACGTCCCGGCTTATGATGAATCTGCCCAGTACGTTATCTGCTACTGGCGCTACGAAGGTGCTGAATTTTAACAATGCATCTGAGAGGAAGGATTTCAAACTGGAGGTAGCACCCGACCGCAACGGTGGCCCGGACGAGATTGAACACTACACGCTGTATCTTACTATTGCAGACAGCGCGGGAGCCACGCGGACCCATACGATTCCGATTCGTGTATGGGATCAGGACGATAATCAGGATACCTCATTCCCATTGGTGTTCGATTATCGCTACGATACAGTCAATCACTATTTTAACGATCCAGGTACTCGTAAGGCGGCCGAGCAGGCGATTAAGGACTGGTTCTATTTCTTCGATGTCCAGCCGTTCGATACCGTTCCCGCCGGAGCTGAACGCAACTATATTCCCAACAACGACTGGAACGGGCATACGATTGGCACGAATAACGCCCCTTATAATGGAGAATGGATTTTCCTGCGCGGTATCGACGGTCCTTATTCGACCGGATGGCCCGGTAATAGTGGTTATTACCACACGAAAAACGGCGTCCGCGTTCCGGGTCCCATTCACCGTTCGCTGGGAACCGCACTGGATTTTTATCCCGATGCTCAGGTGTTCACCTCGCTGAATGATGATGACTGGTACAAAACTGATCTGACTCAGGTGACAGACGTATACGGCCTCATTATGCACGAGTTCGGCCATGCCGTCGCCTTCAGTGATTCATGGGCGGGAATGAATGCTTACCACAGTAGCGGCGGTGCCGACTCCGTCGTTGAAGCGTACCAAGGCGTCCGGGTTCCGCTAGATGGAAGCTATCACATCCCGGCGGATCGGCAATACTGGGACCGTCTCAGCGGACAAAGCGCAGGCTGGGTGGCAGAATTCCCGGTACGCCGCTGGATGCTGAACAAGCTGACGCTGCTCATTGCCGAGAAAGCAGGCTGGAAGCTGAACCGCAAGCTGACACCTTTCCTCGAACCAGAAATCGTCACAGCCTCCTTGCCCAAGGCCGTCAAAGGACAAAGCTACAGCCAAAAACTTACAGCCAAGGGTGGGGTCCCCTTCTACGACTGGACACTGAAAAGCGGCAGCCTGCCTACCGGGCTGACACTCGACCGCTTTACCGGAACGATCAGCGGCACTGTATCCGCCAGCCAGCCACAAAGCAGCTATTCCTTTACGATCGAGCTTCGGGATTATGATGAGTTGGCGAAGCCGTTCTCACGCAGCTTTACGATTGGCTTGTAAGCAAGCGACTATGATTTCACTTGCGGGGTATTAGCTCTGTTTAATCCGCGTTGTTCTTGGCTGTAAGCGTGCCAATTCCTTGCTGGTGAGTTGCCTTGTATAAGAGCGTGGGGATGATCCTGTATCTACTCTGCGCACCTTGCCTGCCCCTACGGGGCGGGCTACCCGTGTGTTAAATGCTTGCATGAACCACTGCACCGGGAAGGCGATGGACATACGACCATCTGCCGTGCCTGCAAAATTGACCGCAGCCGCATAATTATCCGACTGTCTGAGCCAGACAGAGCCGGAATCCCCTGGCAGCGATACAGGGGTAGTGCCTCTAATAACAGTCTGATCCTGGAAGGTCAGCAGCCCCAAGCTTCCACCGTAATTAATTTGTAGATCTGTGTAGACGGACTCTACCGTACCATTCACCAATCCGGTCGTGCGCCCCACCTTTTTGAATTTTTCTCCTACACGATAAGCGGTCACATGGCCCGGGACAACTCCTATCGTAGCATAACGCGGATTAAGCGAGCTGTTGCGGGTCGGCAAGGAAAGCGCCGCATCAATGAAATTGGTTCCCGTTGGGTTCAGGCGTATATAACGATACAACCGCCCTATACGATCTCGGGTATCCGTCCCCCCATCGGCTCCGCCTGGCTGAAGCGTGGCCCCCCGATTGTCTGTATTGGAGGGATTGAGTACATGGTTATTGCTGAAAAGATAACGTGTAGCCGGCGCTCCAGTTGGGGCAACGATCAGCCCGGTCGTACCGGAGCCTTCAACCGTTCCGACACTGTAGCCGGCGATGACCGGGCGTATACGCGTCATGTAGTCCGTAGCATGGGCTTTGATCTTTCCAGACTTTACAATCCGGACAGGAACGCTCGTTTGCTTGCCTAGTGCTGTGGCCGACAGAAGTCCGGTAGAGGCCGTGGCCAGCCGATCTGTGTACACAATGACAGCGGCCCCCCTTTTGGGACGAGCAGGGTCCCTATACCCTACGCCGATGCCGTGGACACCGGACATTTTTAAGACTTGCTTGGCCATCCGCTTTTTCACTTGAAGGGCGGCCGAGAAGGTAGCCAACATAATCATCCCCTTTTTACGCTTAGATGAAATATTGTATGGCTGTGGCCGCTCCGCGTTCCATTTGATCTTACGATCGCTGTTGCAGCGGGATTCTTGTGATTAGGTAAAACATTTTAAAGGTAAGAATCCCGCTGCAATGGCGAACGCCGCGCTTCTCCAGATTCAGTTACTCCTAGTACTGGTTTGAATGGATTTACACTAGGTATAGCATGGAATCAAAGCTCTGCAACAAGCAGTAAAATTACAACAAAAAAAGTGGCTAACAAAGGGCTCCGGAACATATAGTTTAGTTATTTTCTTTCAAGGTGTTGGGACAG
>NZ_JBSQBM010000022.1:0-116913 GCF_059417685.1 Paenibacillus sp. LT-B23
TTACAGCGCTCGCTGGAAATGATCGTGGGCATCTATGCGATCCTCAAGGCAGGCGGCGCATATGTACCAATTGACCCGGAATATCCGACGGACCGGATCCGTTTCATGCTGGAGGACTCGGGAGCGAAGCTGGTGCTGACGCAATCGCATTTGGCCGAGCAAGCGTCGCTGAGCTTCGACGGCAAGGTGCTGGTGCTGGACAGCGAAGAAATTTACCAAGAAGACGGCTCGAATTTGGCACCGCTGGCTGGTCCGCACCATGTAGCCTATGTCATCTACACCTCCGGCTCCACTGGAAAACCGAAGGGCGTTATGGTCGAACACCATTCCGTGCTGAACCGGATTTTGTGGATGCATGACCGTTACGGCTTGAGTGCGGAGGATACGATCCTGCAAAAGACCGCCTTCACATTTGACGTGTCGGTGTGGGAACTGTTCTGGTGGTCGATGGTTGGCTCGAAGGTGAGTCTGTTGTCGGTTGGCGGGGAAAAGAATCCGGAGGACATCGTCGAAACGATTGCCCGCGATAGCGTAAGCACGATGCACTTTGTGCCTGCGATGCTGCATGCATTCCTGGAGTATGTGGAGCAGCAGCCGCAGGAAGTAATGCAAGCGAAGCTGGGAACGCTGCGTCATGTATTTGCCAGTGGGGAAGCGTTGCCTCCGCAGCATGTGGCACGTTTCCAACGGCTCGTGTCAGGAATCGCTGGAGCGAAGCTGATCAACCTGTACGGACCGACGGAAGCGACGGTGGACGTATCGTATTTCGATTGCGAGCCGACGGAGGAATATGCCGTTATTCCAATCGGAAAACCGATTCAGAACATCCGTCTGTACATCGTGAAGGAAGGCACGGAGCAATTGCAGCCGATTGGGGTAGCAGGGGAGCTGTGCATCGGCGGTGTAGGCGTAGCGCGAGGCTATCTGAACCGTCCAGAACTGACGGCAGAGAAATTCGTTGCTGATCCGTTTGCCGGTGGCGAAGCAGGCGATGAGCGGATGTACCGCACGGGCGATTTGGCGAGATGGATGCCGGACGGCAACATCGAATATTTGGGCCGGATCGACCATCAGGTGAAAATCCGGGGCTACCGGATCGAGCTGGGCGAGGTCGAATCGCAGTTGTTGAAGGTGGAGTCGGTACGAGAAGCGGTCGTCATGGCCCGTGCAGATGAAACAGGCCAGCAGCAATTATGTGCTTACTTCACTTCCGATGAACAGCTGACCATCCGCGAGATTCGGGCTGTATTGTCGGGTAGTCTGCCGAGCTATATGATTCCATCCGCATTTGTACAGCTAGATCGGTTTCCGCTGACGACCAACGGCAAAATCGACCGCAAAGCGTTACCTGTGCCGGACAAAGCGTTGCACACGGGTATAGAATATGTCGCACCGCGAACCGATGTAGAGCAGTTGCTGGCAGGCATTTGGCAGGAAGTGCTCGAAATCCCGCAAGTGGGTATCCAGGATGACTTTTTCACGTTGGGGGGACATTCCTTGAAAGTGCTGGAGCTTGTACGCAAAATTCACCTTGCCACAGACATCGAGCTTCCAATCCGAAGTGTTCTGGAGTTCCCGACCATAGAAGAGCAGGCGCTCGCATTATTGAAATCGGATTTGCAATCCAAGGCAGATAGTCCAATCATTCGGTTGAATGAACACGGTCCTTTCTCCATCTTCTGCTTTCCGCCTATGCTTGGATACGGGCTGTCGTTCGCGGAGCTTGCGAAACAACTGGATCAGGACGCAGTCGTGTATGGATTGGAGTTCGTAGATGATGCTGCGGATGAGCAGGAAATGTTGGCACGATATGTTGATTTGATCGTCAGCACACAAGCGCAAGGTCCGTATGTGCTGCTTGGTTATTCCATAGGCGGTAATCTGGCGCATAAGGTTGCCGACACACTGGAGCGTCAAGGTCATGCTGTATCCGACATTTTGATGCTCGATTCGGTCAAAAGGACGGAAGCCCTGTCCTTCACAGTCGAAGAAACAGAGCATGAAATTCATGCCATGCTGGAACAGGTTCCCGAATCCTACCGTGAGCTGTTGAATGAAACGTACCAGCGTAAAATGATCGCTTACGCGGTGTATGGTAACCATCTCCTGAATACAGAGACGGTTCGGGCGAATATTCACGGCTTTGTTGCTGTCGGATCGGAAACAGTTAGGGGAACTGGAGACAATCGACTTTTATGGAAAGACGCTACACAAGGAAGCTATGAAGAGCATAGCTTGATTGGCAATCATTATGAACTGCTGGAACCCGGATTTATTGAGGAAAATGTAAAAAGTATCCGTTCCGCAATACAAAACATAACCCGGAACATGGACAAAGACATGGCACAAGATTTGGCACATCATAATTCTTGAAAATCTACGGTCGATGGTTTGACTGGAGTTCACTAATTTTTAATCTGTAACCCATGAATCCTGATCGAACATGTAAGAACCCTACTGCTTACGCGATTCGATCAGGATTCGCTCTATCATCTGCACTCCCCCTATGGGAAGTGCGATGATTCCATAGCGCCACGCTGATGGCTCCGAATCCGAGTAAAAACATCTGCTCCGCTATGCAATCACCGCACCGTTCAATTGAGAAGCCAACTTCATACGTAAGGATGGTACTTCACATGAAGAATAAAGGCATTTGTTGCCTATCCGCATTCATAGCATCGTTGTTTCTCTGGAATCTGCTCATTGCTCCGTCAGGGGCAGCAGGCAGCATAACGCCGAATTCATTGGAAAAAGCAGTGGATCACATCATGAACACAAAATTGGAAAAATGGCATATTCCGGGGGCTGCCGTCGTCGTGACCCAGGAAGACCAAATACTTTTTAGTAAAGGGTATGGATATGCAGACCTGGAGCAGAAAATGGCATTCGACCCGGGGAAGACCATTGTTCGTGTCGGCTCTCTAACCAAATCATTTAGTGCAAGCGCAACGATGCAGCTGGTCGAGCAAAACAAGCTTGATTTGAATGAAGACGTGAACAGCTATCTCCACAGCTATAAAGCTTCGCAATACCAAAATCAGCCTTTTAATCTACATCAGCTTTTGACACATACCTCGGGATTGGACGAAGCGCTGTACGGCATTAACAGCTCGACCAAGGCAGGCTCTTTGCCTACAGAGCAGTATCTCAGCACTTATTTTCAAAATCAGCCGCCCATTCGCGAGCCCGGAATTCAGTTTGATTACAGTAATGTCGCCTACGGTCTGGTCGGTAATATAGTGGAGCAAGTAAGCGGTCAGGGACTGAATGATTACCTCCGTACACATCTGTTCCAGCCGATGAATATGCCTAGCGCGACACTGGATTTGCCGCTAAATAATCCGGCACTGGCTCAATCGTATCGATGGAAACATGGAGCATATTTGAAACAGCCTTTTTCGTATATTAATCTGCCGGGAGCAGGAGCGTTGAGCATCACACCCAACGAATTTTCACATTATCTGATTACTCATTTAAACGAAGGCAGATATGAGGGAAGGGCGGTGCTCCAGCCCCAAACGGTAAAAGCCATGCATACACAGCAATTTGCAGCAGATCCACGTCTGGATGGTGTGGGCTACGGATTTTTCCGTGGCCAACTGGAGACGGGCGTACCTATGCTGTGGGCTACCGGGGAAATTGATGATTTTATTTCCGAAATGGTACTGATTCCGTCTCAAAAGATTGGTATTTTTGTGACCATCAATACGACTGACACGGACACCCTGCTTCATGGAGAAGTCATAAATGCGATAGCCCAAATGCTGCCCGCAAAGCCGCAGGCCGATTCTCAGTCACTGGCTCCTTCTGCTACCCAAGTGAAGCTTCCGCCAGAGATCGAGGGCGTATATCAGGTGAATGTGAACCCCGTTCATGGGTGGGGGAAATGGATTCGGATGCTGGGAAGCATTAAATACACCGTTCAGATTCAAGATGATCATACGTTAATTGTTAACGGTGTGTACCCGAATGAAAATGAAGCAACGAACAAAGTTTTTCAAGCAGCAGGCGATGGGCTGTTTGTGGAAAAGGGGGGCCAGCTTAAAATTTTGCTGTATCCGCAAAACGGTACATGGATGATGGTCGCCCCGGATAGCAAGACCATGAAGCAGACGGCACTTTGGCACCGTACCTGGACGCTGCTTGTCAACTACGCTGCTGCCTCCTTGTTTTTTATCACAACCCTGCTGATTTGGGTCGTAAGGTATGCAATAAGATCTATCCGCAAAGATAAAACCCACATTTCTTCAACCCTTGCATTCATCGCGTTACTGAATACGATTTTTCTCGGCGTACAGTTTATTTATGGAAATAGTCAGATTGTATATGGCTATCCGGCCTGGTATGTCTGGGGGATTTGTACGCTCCCACTGATTTCAGCGCTCATTGCTGTATGGGTATTGATCGTGAATGGTGCAAAGCTGATTACGGGGGAAAGGAGAGGTAGAGCCACAGGCAAAATCCTGTTTGCGGTGCTCACATTGCTGCATACCGTATATCTTTTTTATTGGAATTTTCTCCCTGTCCATTATTCCTAAACATTCTAAGCATTTTGCATAAATCCCAAGAGCCATTTTTTAATCAGCCATATAGAGATGGAAACTAATTTACAAAACATTGCATGTCCGATCATAAATGAATGCTAAAATTTATACTTGGTTCCCCATCAACCGGGGGCGCAAACTAACATACAGGAGGAATAGAATGGGAATCTTTCGCAGTTTTACATCCCGTGGCTTCAAATATGTAACCGCTATGGTGTTCACTTTGTCATTGTACGCTGGTGTTGCGAGCAGCCTAAACCCTGCATCGGCGGAAGGTCCGGCTGATCCGGCCCCTTTTATCGCCGCCAAGGTGGTCAATGAGAATGCTGGCAAAAAAGTATTGTTCGATAATACACACGGACAGACAGCTGGCGCTGCAGACTGGGTCATTGACGGAGGTTTTTCAGACTTTGGACAGGCCCTCGCGAATCGTGGCTATGATGTACATGAGCTTCGCAAATCTACGCCGATTACTTACAATGATCTGAAGGATTATGATGTATTTGTGACAGCAGAGCCGAATATTCCTTTCAAACAAAGCGAACAGGCTGCGATGGAGCAGTATGTCAAAGCAGGCAATAGCATTTTCTTCATTGGAGATCACTATAATGCGGACCGCAACAAGAACCGTTGGGACGGATCGGAGAGTATTAACGGCTACCGTCGCGGAGCATGGGAAGATCCAGCCAAGGGAATGAGCGCGGAAGAAAGAAGCTCGGCAGCGATGCAGGGCGTAGTCAGCTCGGATTGGCTGGGTAGCCAGTTTGGCGTGCGTTTTCGCTACAATGCATTAGGCGATATTACCGCTAATCAAGTTGTAGAGCCTGCGCAGGCGTTCGGCATTACAGCTGGGGTGAGCAATGTCGCCATGCATGCAGGATCAACACTGGCGATTATCGACCCGTCGAAAGCCAAGGGCATCGTATACCTACCTGAAACAAACCAGGCTTGGGGCAACGCGGTAGATCAGGGCGTCTATAACGGAGGCGGCATACCGGAAGGACCCTATGCAGCCGTATCCAAAGTAGGACTCGGTAAAGCTGCCTTTCTGGGGGACTCATCTCCTGTTGAAGATGCGACGCCAAAATATCTGCGCGAAGAGACCGGAACCAAGAAGACGACGTATGACGGCTTTAAGGAGCAGGATGATGCCGTGTTGCTGGTTAATATCGTCGATTGGTTATCCAAGAAGGAGAACTACACCAGTCTGACGGATGTGAAAAGCTTGCAGCTTGATCAGCCGACATCACTGCTGCCTTTTGAGGAGCCGCAGGCTTCGACGGAGCCACAAGCCGAGCCTTGGTCCGCTCCCGCAGCAGGCTACAAATGGTGGGATCAGCAGACGTACAAGCCCGGAGCCTATGGCAGTTCTGCGGCCAGTACGCAGCCTGTTTACAGCATCGTTCGTCAGGATCAGCTGCCGAATGCAGAGCCTTTTCAAATTCGAATTACTGCGGACCAACTGGCTCCGAATACCACGATTAGTGGATTCAGCGCAGGCATTTATGTAGCGGGCGGCAATCAAGTTGCCCAGATTCAAAACCAGGATGGCACCTGGCCGACCTCGTACGGCTATAGCGGAGCATTCAGCCTGGAGTCCGACAGCAAGGGATATGCCTACAAAGACCTCACCGTACGGATTAAGCCGGGAACCAGTGGCTCGGCCAGTCTTAGGCTGAGACAAAACGGCAGCAACCTGTTGACCCAATCGGTCGTGCTGGCAGATGTTCCGGCCCAGCCGTTGCCCGAGGAAGGGAATACTGTTCCGGCTCGTATCAGTGTTGCAGAAGCACGGAGCCTCCCGGCTGGCAAAGTGGTTACACTGGAAGGCACGGTGACGACCGAACCGGGTGCATTTGGCGGACAAGCCTTTTATGTGCAGGATGAAAGCGGCGGTATCTATGTATACCAAAACCAAAGCGGTTTTCACCAAGGCGATCAGGTGAAGGTTACGGCAACCCTGGCGCTGTATAACAGCGAATTGGAGCTGACCGATCCGGTAGCCATTGAAAAAACAGGAGAAGGACAGCTTCCGAAAGCTCTACAGATTACCGAGCTTAGCGATACGAACCAAGGACAGTTGGTCGAACTTCCACATGCCATTATTCGTAATGTAGTAGACGCGACTCCCGCTGGTTCGTTCGAATTTGATGCGGTGTCCGGCGAGGTAAGCCAACATGTACGCGTGGATGCACGTACAGGCGTAACACGGACGTCTTTTCCGTATCAAGAAGGACAGCAAGTGAAGATCAAGGGAATTTCAGCGATTTTCAAAGGGAATTATCAGTTAAAACCGCGTAGTCTTGATGATTTTACAGTTCAGGCAGGTGCGGCATTGCAAGAAGTGAAGCTTTCGCTGGATCAAACGACTCTCAACATTGGAGATACAGCGTTAACACATCTCAGTGGTACGCTGACAGATGGCAGTGAAGCGGATTTAAGTCATGCTTCCGTCCAGTACGCCAGCAGCCGTGAGTCCGTAACCCTTGATACGTATGGACAAATTAAGGCGGAAAAAGAGGGGAGCGCCGAAATTACGGCTAGCGTAACCTTGGACGGTAAAACGGTCGTATCCAATCCTGTAACCGTTACAGTACAGAAAGCTGTTGCAGGCGAAGTGCCGGGCAAGCCTGTATTGTCTCATGACAATGGGCATGATAACGGTTTGAAGGACGGCGATTATAAGATCACCATGAATCTGTGGTGGGGTACGAACGGTGATGAACTCAAGCTGTATGAAAACGGCGAGCTGATCGGAACTCAACCGCTGAAACCCGCTTCCCCCGGGGCACAGAACGCAGTCATCCCGGTAACGGGCAAGGCAAATGGCACTTATACGTACATCGCCGAGCTGATCAACGCTTCCGGTAAAACGGTGAGTGACCCATTAACCGTCGAAGTGACCGATGCTTCGCCAGGCATTCCGGTGCTGTCTCACAACAACTGGGATGGTGACGGCAATTACACCGTTGCTATGAACATGTGGTGGGGCACGAATGCGACCACATACCATTTATATGAAAATGGAGAACTGGTCGATACGCAAGAGCTGCGGAACCAAACGCCGCAGGCCCAAAGCGCCTTCACAGATATCCTGGGTCGCAAACCGGGCACATATGAGTATCGGGCTGAACTCGTCAATGCTTCAGGAGAAACAACTAGTAAAACGATGATCGTCGAAGTGAAAGGACGCTAAATGTAAGAGCATCTACTGACTTTTTGAGAGTCGCTAGATGCTCTTTTTTACTTATTCGGGCTGTCGTGATTACGAACAAGAAAGCGTTAATTACTGTAAAAATAACCCTCGCTGAGTGACCCTGCCTCCTATTACCCTGTAATTTCTTTTCGCATGTTGCTCCAATATAGGTTAAACTACAATAAAGCAAGCCAAATAGGAGTTGTAGATAAAATATGTCGAATGAAGAAGTATTGTTGACTAAAGAGGGATTGGCCAAGCTGGAGGATGAGCTTAAGGAACTGAAGACTGTCAAACGCAAGGAGCTTGCCGAACGGCTTAAACTGGCTATCAGCTACGGCGATTTGAAAGAAAATAGTGAGTATCACTCAGCCAAGGACGACCAAGCGTTTATGGAAACCCGGATTCTCATATTGGAGAAAATGTTGACCAAAGCCCGGGTCGTGGATGAGAGTAATTTGGACCTTAGAACCGTTAGTATCGGATCGACAGTTATTCTGAATGATATTGAATTTTCCGAAAAGATGGAATACAAGATTGTAAGTCCTGCGGAGGCGGACGTGCTGGATAACAAAATTTCCTATGAAAGCCCTCTAGGCAAGGAGCTTTTGGGTAAAGAAGTGGGCAGTATCGTTCATGTGAATGCACCTATGGCTGTCATCAAATATGAATTGCTCGAAATTAAGTTAACGTAATCCGTTCCCGATTCCCTTGTATGAGGGGGCCGGGATTTTTACCTTTTAAGGAGATTATTTTTCATCCTGTAAGCCCCTTTATCGGAGCGCAGAGTGCGCTCCACATGCGGGACAGGGACTACATAGTATTTACTATCTGCTGCTATAACACACTGCAAGCTAGTCCGCTATTAGAAAGCCTGCTTTCTCCAATGCAGCACAGGCTTCATCAATTTTGGTTTCATCCGGGGCGTGCAAGGTATGAAGGTGAATACCTCCGGTCAGTTGTGACAGATAAATCGCTTGGGTGGAGCTGATTTTGCGGATAAAATCGTCTACTTCCTTGCGGGTTCCAACCCGAATCGGAGCAGTCAGATCACCATATACGGGATGCTCCACAATAACGTCCTGTACACTTACGCCATAGTCGACGATCAGCTTTAGTTCCTCTTCTGTCTGTTCAGGTTGGTGCTTGCATACGATAATACGTGAGGCTGGAGGGGCCGCCTGACCCGAGGGCTCCATATAAATGTATCCTTGACTTGTCGCAAGAATAGGCTCTTGGCTTGCTTTTAACAGCGAAATATCCTGTACGATTACTTGTCTGGAGACGGAAGCCCTGCGTGCCAGTTCGCTCCCGGTCAGCGGGGATTCGCCCTTAAGCCACAGTAATAGCTGTTCGCGGCGTTCCGTGCCCATCCGTTTTAAAGATTCAGTCAACGGGATAAGCTCCTTTCTTGTCTGCTTGTCAGGTCTGTTAAAATATCCACCAACACATCCAGATCCCCGGTGGTTGTTGTTCTTCCGAAGGAGATACGGATAAATTGCAATGCCTCCCGACCGGATGCTCCAAGCGCCTGTAAAGCAGGTGAAGGCTCGTGATGTCCGGCGGCACAGGCGCTTCCGGTGGATATACAGACACCGCTACGGTTACATTCCAGCATAACATATTGTCCCTCATAACCGTGAAAAAAACATCCCAGAATATGACTGAGCCTGGCAATCCTATTGTTTTCCTGTACGACCAAACGCAATGGGATTGATCTTTCCTGAATTTTGGTAAAAAAATACTGTCTCAGCGCGGCATATTGTTCCTGATGCAGTTCCATTTGTTCTGTCATCATTTCCGCTGCCGCAACAAACGCCGCAATCCCGGGAACGTTGACCGTTCCGGGGCGAAATCCGTTTTCATGCAGCGTATCAGGATACACAGGGCGCCACGGCGTTCCCGGCTTGAGATATACCGCCCCCACACCCTTAGGCCCATACACTTTATGGCTTGATATAGAGATAGCGTCCACCCCCAAGGCTACTACATCAATGGGAATGTTCCCAAAGGTCTGGACTGCGTCGCTGTGCAGCACAATCCCTCGTTTCCGTAGCAGGGGAGACAAGGTGGCAAGATCCTGAATAAGTCCGGTCTCTGAATTGGCGTGTTGTATGGATACAAGCCCGGTGTCTTCTCTGAGATAAGGTAAGAGAATATCACGGGTGATTCGTCCTTCCTTGTCCGGCTGCACAATGGTCAGCTCATGGCCCTGCCGCTCCAGCAAAGCAGCCAGATTGTACATCGAATGGTGTTCCAGGGCGCTCATGATCCAGTGCTTTTTATGCTGTGGCAATGCTTTTAGGATGGACTGTACAGCCAGCATGTTAGACTCTGTTCCTCCTGTTGTAAAATAAACTCCTTCCTTTTGACCTCCAATCATGTCTGCGATCCGTTGTCTGCTATAATCCAGTGCATAAGCTGCTTGACCGCCTGCATCATGGAGGCTGCTGGCATTTCCGAACATTTCCTTATTTAATGTGTTATACATATTCAAAGCTTCGTCACACATCGGTGTAGAAGCGGCGTAGTCCAGATAAATCATGGCGAATCTCCCCCTGCTAAAAATAATTCCATCCAAAAAGCCTTGAGATTATTGTAGGCATGTGTAAATATAAGTGTCAAGACACTTGTAAACATATTGGTACACATAGCACTTGTCTGTTCGTGGGAAGACGGGGCAGACAGCGCAGAGATAATGGAGGGATTCAAATGTCTATGCTTGACGTTTTACAAGGAAATCGTGGACTCATGCCAGAGTACTACAAGACACTGACGGTTGCTGATATGGAGCAGCGTGTCGTCCAATTGAAGCAAAAATGGGGACAAAAGCTGCTTATTCCGGGCCATCACTATCAGAAGGATGAGGTTATTCAGTTTGCAGATATGACAGGGGATTCCCTTCAGCTTGCCCAAATGGCGGCACAAAATCAGGAAGCGGAATTTATTGTGTTTTGTGGAGTACATTTTATGGCAGAAACAGCGGATATGCTGACTACGGATCGGCAAACGGTCGTGCTGCCGGATATGCGCGCAGGCTGCTCGATGGCAGATATGGCGAATTTGGAGCAGACAGAGCGGGCCTGGAAGCATTTGCAGGAGATGGTGGGCGACACGATCATCCCACTGACCTATGTGAATTCCACGGCAGAAATTAAAGCTTTTGTGGGGAGACATGGCGGGGCTACGGTGACCTCTTCGAATGCCAAGCAAGTGCTGGATTGGGCGCTGAAGCAGAAGGAACGCATTTTGTTTTTGCCGGATCAGCACTTGGGCCGCAACACAGCTTACGATCTTGGAATTCCGCTGAATGAAATGGCGGTGTGGAATCCAATGACCGATCAACTGGAGACGGACCGTGACCCGGCAGCCGTAAAAATTATTTTATGGAAAGGGCATTGCTCTGTTCATGAAAAATTTACAGTCGAGAATATCCATCGTATCCGTGAGCGTGACGAAAACATTCGGGTCATTGTTCATCCCGAATGCTCTTATGAGGTTGTTCAGCTTGCAGATTGCGCAGGCTCCACGAAATTCATCATCGACACGATCCATGCGGCAGAGCCGGGGACAAAATGGGCTGTTGGCACGGAAATGAATCTCGTGCAGCGTATCCGGCAACAGTACCCTGAACAGCAAATTGAATCGCTCAATCCCGATATGTGTCCCTGCCTGACGATGAACCGGATTGATCTTCCCCATCTGCTGTGGGCGATGGAGCAGATTGACCGTGGAGAGCCTGTGGGTGTGATTCGTGTTAACGATCAGGTTAGGCAGGATGCTGTGCTGGCCCTGAATCGTATGCTAGCTATTCGTTAAGGTTTGAAATTATTTTAAAGAAGCAGGGAGCTTGACAGCATGCAGACGGTTGCCGCTTTGAATAAATATCATCCCGCCGGATTTGAGCGTTGGGCCGAAGGAGCGTGATCCAATGTTGACGGTAAACACGGGTTTCAAGGTCATCAGGTCATAACCATGAAACACGCCATCTGATTGTCCAACATAGACCCCTTTGCTGAATACGTCAGCCTGAATGGTTGGATTATCTCCGTAATCATAATGGATGAATTGCCCGGAGGCCAGCTTCATGGCAATCAATCCACCAGTGCTAAAATCCTGGTAGAACATGCGACCTTCATGAATGGACCATAAAGGAACAAGCTGCTCATAGCCATTTTGCGACCACTTGCGAGCAGGTTTGCTGTCTGGCTTGTAGTTCCAGAAGTCATAGGAAGCCAGTGTCTTTCCCTGAAAAACATAAAGGTCTTTGCCGTCCAGAAAAGCAGAGCCATGAATGCCTCCGGATCGGAAGATACCGTCTTTATTCTCAGGGTCAGTCCAGCGGTATTGACGCTCTCCTTTGGATTCTCCTGTCTTGAGATTATACTGTGCTATCGTAATCTTTCTGTTTACCGGGTCGTCATCAATCATAAACGTGTTGACAACAGAGTAGACGACCCCGTCTTTAACGGTTAGTGGAAAGGAAGTTCTGAAGCTTTCCCAAAGCTTTTTGCCAGTTTTAGCGTCATAGGCATTGATCTGTTCAAAGGTTAGGCTGCCCTGTACGTTATAATTGCGGATAAGGACACCATCAGTTTCCATTAACTTATTCAGACCGTGGTACGAGTCCTTATCCTCACTGATTTTCCATTTGAGCTTGCCGCTGGCAGCATCAACGGCAGCCGTTTGCTCCGACTGTGTAATGTATACTGTAGAGTCGATTCTATAAATATGATCTGCCTTAGTAAATCCTAATGAAGTGGTCCATGCTTTCTTGCCTGATTCTGTAACGGCATAGATGGAGCCGCTCTGTGTCATTCCGTAGATGGTGTCGTTGCTATGAATCAAAACAGGGGTAAGCTGATCGCCATATTGCCACAATTTCCGTCCCGAAGTACCTTCAAGGGCAACCAGTCTGTGGTTAGAATCCACTGCGAACACCTTACCGTTTTCCGCAACCGCAACCGTCTGATCTGAAACCTGATTTCTATCGATTGGGATAACGGGAAAAGACCAGGAGGGCTTGATCACAGGCGCTTGGATTGGAGAACTATAAGCCCCGTTGCTCATAGAGACCATCGCTTGCTCTGCATTTGCTGTTAAGGCAAAACCAGCGCCAGTCAAAGGCAGCCCGATGCTGACTATCGCCAATCCTGTTAGCAATGAGCTATGTATCGTTTTCTTCATTCATGCTTGCTCCTTTAATAGTTAAATTGGGTGTAAGGCTTTGGTAAGCCATCCTTTGATTAGACTGTAAAAAGAACCAAAAGTTTCATAATCCATTTCATTTTCAGTCTTTTTTGAGTAAGAGGGATGCTTAAATTCAGTAGTACGACAACCTGTTGTATCTCTTTCTAATGTAATAGTCGCTTGCCTGGTTTCGTGCTATAATCGTAGCAACGAACCGAAGGAGGTGAATCCCTTGTTTGAGCTTCAGGACCTGCTCCCCTACTTATTTACAATCGGCTTGCTGTGTACGGTAACCTACGCATATCTCGCTCATTTGCACGGCAATGTGCCCGAGTGCTGGATAGAAGGCGGGGCCGTGCGGTCGCATGCTTCTCCGCTGATGCCGTTAACTGCCCGCGGGCAGGACATGCCTGTCCGGCTGGCACGTCATATCCGGCGGAAGGAAGCGCCGGATGAAGATGCGTCAGATTGTTCCCCCTCGTTGAACGATGGCACAGCCAATCAACGAGGAGGAACATATGAAACGATTCAAGGGATTCACCTTTTGGGGTAAAAAAGAACGGATATTCGGAATTATGGTAGCGCTGGCGGTGGTTATGCTGCTTTCCGGCTGCGGCGCGAATGCTGCGGAGATTAATGCACAGACACCCGGATTTTTTAATCATTATGTGGTGTTCCCGCTATCCTGGCTTATTCAGCAACTAGCGCAATGGTTTGGTGGAAGCTTTGGA
The DNA here is from genome assembly GCF_059417685.1 of Paenibacillus sp. LT-B23. Taxonomy (NCBI): domain Bacteria; kingdom Bacillati; phylum Bacillota; class Bacilli; order Caryophanales; family Paenibacillaceae; genus Paenibacillus; species Paenibacillus sp. LT-B23. Next base: position 13,662 of record NZ_JBSQBM010000022.1, read on the forward strand.
CTGGCGATCATGTCATTGACGTTAATCGTCCGCCTGGCGTTACTGCCGCTTATGATGCGCCAAACTCGTGCTCAACAGGGGATGAAGCGCAAAATGAGCGCTATGCAGCCCGACTTAGACCGAATTAAGAAGAAGTACGAAAATAAGAAGGATGCTGCCAGCCAGCAGAGTATGCAGCAGGAAATGATGTCACTTTACAAAGAGCATCAATTTAATCCGCTGAATATCGGCTGTCTGCCTATTCTCATTCAGCTACCCATATTGAGTGGTATGTACACAGCCATCCGGCTTACCCCGGAATTGGCGTCTCATTCGTTCCTATGGTTCCGACTCGGGCAGCCGGACTGGATTTTGGCAATCTTCGTCGCAGTCGTTTACTTGGCACAGGCTAAGCTATCCCAGCTTCAAATGACGGCTGAGCAACGCAAGCAGTTTGCGATCATGGGATATCTTTCGCCCATCATGATGGCTGTTTTTTCTTTTAACGCGCCTGCTGCCATGCCGTTATACTGGACGGTAAGTGGTACCTTTTTGCTGCTCCAGTCGCTATGGTTCCGTAGACGCTATCCAACGGAGGAAGCAGAGGATAAGGTCAAGCTCGGCGAAGTAACCCCAACAACTTAGAACGAATATAGTGGCTTTAGCGTACACGTATTTAGTCACATCATGAATAGATGCCTCTTGAACCGTTAAGGTTGGAGGCATCTATTCATTTTCGGTCCTCTTCTTATTGAACTAATCAGTTCCATCTCTCTTGAGTCAGACCACCTGGAAAATTAGGGGGGTTATATGGTATATAAGCTGAAAAGTAACTTCTAAGTTCAGCTTATATAACATTCATCCGTTTTTCATAGTATAGATTTTTAAAGTCGGGAGAGGTTATATGAACATTTCAACCCTTGAATGGCAGGAGAACCAAATTAGAGAGAGCGGCTGTTACTGCATGAGAAGTATGCAAAAAGCACCAGGATATATTCAAAAGGTGAATTGGACAGAACAGGAACTCAGCCGTGGTCTGACTTACATACAACTAAGAAAAGATAACAAGCCGGTAGGGTTTGTCGAATATACGCCGGGAGAACAGGCGTGGAGAGCTGTACATGCGGACGGCTACCTTGTGATTCATTGCTTATGGGTTGGCGTGACGGGAGCGGGTATAGGCTCTCAGCTCATTCAGCGTTGTATTGAGGACGCAGTGAAACTGGGCCGAAAAGGAGTAGCTGTTGTAACCAACACGGATACATCGTGGGCGCCAAGTCCTGATGTTTTTCTTAAAAATGGATTTCAGCTTGCAGACAAAGCACCTCATTCTTTTCAGTTATATACGTACAAGCTTGATCCAACATTCGTTGATCCGTATTTTCCTGATAACTGGACCCAACGCTTGGAGCGTTTTGCTCAAGGATTGACCATCTTGCGAACCCATCAATGCCCGTATCTCGAGATTGCCACACAGAATGTGATCGAAGCGGCCGAATTTTTGGGAATACAGCCCCAAATCATTCTTATGGATAACCGTCCACAACTGATGGAACTGTCCCCGACACCTTACGGTGTATTCCATGTAATTTTTAACGGAGAACTAATTTCGTATCACAGGCTGACTCCACGCTCTTTTGCTAAAAAGCTGAAATTACTTTACTCTAAAACATAATCCCCTTCAGGATAGGGATAAACGAAATATGGGTACAGTAAATAAATACACTATATAAGCTGAAAACGCACATTTAAAACGGTGTAGGCGGAATGGTACTGTACAAGCTAAGCAGCACGAAATACACCCGTTTTACCACGAAACGAATATTACGGAGAGGACAAATAACATCATGAAGCAAACGCAAACGAAGTTGCCTGTTTCCTTGGCATTACTTACCTGCGCAGTATGTGCGCTCGTTTTCGGTTTAATCGCCTTGTGGGTCAGCGACCAGCAAGTGCGGTATTTTGACCTTAGAATTATTACGGCCGTGCATCAACTGGAATCGCCTGCTATGACTCGCATCATGGAATTTTTCACCACCATAGGGAGCGAGGTTCCGGTTATTATCATTCTGGTGATCGCCATGATTGTACTATACAGAGTGTTGGGACATCGTAGAGAGCTGCTATTTTTAGCCATTGCCGTGGTGGGCTCAGTGCTGCTGAATACCGTACTAAAAATGCTATTTCGGCGCGAACGCCCCGAGATTAATCGTATTATTGAAGCCAATGGCTACAGCTTTCCCAGCGGACATTCTATGACTGCCTTTACGATGTACGTAGCGCTCACTTTTCTCATATGGAAGCATGTCCCATCCAGGCTGGGCCGTATCCTGCTTGTTGCGGTCAGCGTGCTACTGATTGTAACCATAGGGACAAGCCGTATTTATCTGGGAGTGCACTACCCGAGCGACGTACTGGGGGGTTATTTTATGAGCGGAAGCTGGATGGCGGCTTGTATCTGGTTTTATCAGCGTTATGAAGAACGTATGCCACCTCTCCGCTCCAAATCGACAGCATAGCTGGAAAGTGCAAGCGTACGAACAGGAATAAAAAAACAAACGGGTCAAACAAGAATGAAGTTACTTCAAAAAAATGCTTGAATCAAACTCTAAAAAGAGAAAAACAGACGCAAACAGCGTCTGTTTTGTAGTCGAGAAATATGTTTGAGAACGATCAGCCTTTGGCCTGCTTGGCAGGTTTGAGCCCCAGTTTCTGCTCCCAATTCTCATAAAAAATAATAGCCGCCTGTATGAAGATAGCAGGAAGCTTACGGCTTCGAATGAATGTATGAATGCCGACAGCGCAGCCTGCTCCAATGAGTGCGCCTGCCAAAATATCCGAAGGATAATGTACACCCGTCCACACTCGAGACACCGAAATGAGTACAGCCAGTATAACCCAGAGGACACGATATTTTTGATGGTGAAGCCACAATATAGAAGCCAATGCAAAGGCTCCAAGTGCATGATTGCTCGGGAACGAAGCATTGGCATCATGATGGATCAGCTGGATCACAGCATGTCCGACAAAAGGCCGATCTCTATAAAACAAATGTCCAAGCCCCCAACTGATCACAAACCCGATACATACCGTCAGAACCGCTTCCAGCACCATCATCCGGTTAGGCATTTTAAAGGTGAACCAGTATACAAGTAATGCCGCCCCAAACAAATACGGTGCATATTGCGCCATAAAACGCATCAATCCATTCAAAAAGGCAATGTGTTCAGCCAACCCATTGATCCAGTGAAACAAGGCATAGTCTACATTAATTAGCATGAATAAAATACTCCTTAATATCAAAAAATTGAATTACAAAGTTATATTATATAGGGATCGGACAACTAAAAGCTTAAAATCAAATAAAAAATGAATGTCATTTCCATTTATCATTTATTTTTTCTATGAAAAAAGGTGATTTTGTGGTGAAGAAATTGGTGCTGGTGATCGATGATGAAGAGAAAATTTCCAGACTGCTTCAATTGGAGCTATCCCATGAAGGCTATATGGTCGAAATCGCCCAAAACGGCAGAGAAGGACTGGATAAGGCTTTAACGCGCACTTGGGACATTATTATTCTGGATGTAATGCTGCCTGAGATGAACGGGGTTGAGGTGTTAAGGGAGATACGGAAAATCGACACACTTACACCTGTCATTATGGTGACCGCGCGTAACACAACAACTGATAAGGTTTCCGGTTTGGACGAGGGAGCGAATGATTATATTACGAAGCCCTTTGAAATTGAGGAGCTGTTGGCACGGATGCGGGCGAGCATGAGACATCAACCGGAGTCTGCGACGATCCCTCCACATGAAGAGAGCAAGCCCTCGTCCCGGCTTCAGGTCGATGGTTTGGTGTTAGACCGCAAGACACGGTCTGTGGTGCGTGAAGGGAAGCATATGGAGTTAACACCCAAAGAATTTGACCTGCTTCTCTACCTCATGGAGCATCAAAATCAGGTTTTGCAGCGGGATCAGATTATTCAGGACGTGTGGGGATTTGATTTTGTCGGCGATACGAATGTCGTTGATGTGTATATCCGGTATGTCCGCAAAAAAATCGACCATGGCTACAAAAAGAAGCTGATCAAAACCGTACGCGGTGTAGGATATTGCATCAGGGAGGAAGAGCATTGAAGCTGCGGACGAAAATTACTTTGCTTGCTTCTATTTTAGTCCTCTCCATTCTCCTGTTTGTAGACGTAACGGTTCATCTGCTATTTGTCAAAATTGCGACCCGGAATGAAAGAGAAGTGCTGCAAAATAAATGGACTGAAATCATTGCCGAGGCCGGTCCGACCATGATCCTGAAAAATGCGTGGAGCCCCAAACTAAAGGACGAGCTTTCAGGGGATACGATCCTGAGAGTTTTTGATCAGAAATCCCGCTTATTATATGAAGTCAGCCGCCAGTCCCGCTTCAAGCTGGGTAATATACGTTTTAACCCTTCTCAAAGCTCGGAGCTGACGGATGTACAAGGTCATAAAATTTTGGTCATCCATCTCCCGGTTCTCTCCCCTGAGGGCAAGCATAAGGGAACGCTGGAAATCGTGGAAAAATGGGATGCGCTCGAAACCAATCTCGATATTCTGAATACAATCCTAATCACATCAACCGTAGGGGCCATGTTACTTAGTCTGGTAGGCAGCACGATTTTGGCGAACGCCATATTGCTGCCTATTTCGAGCAGCATCCAGACGATGCAGGAGATTGAAAGAAGTCTGAAGTTTAAAAAGATCCCCGTTGGCAGTCATAATCATGACGAATTGTCCCAAATGACGGCTACTTTCAACCGAATGATGGGCAGGCTGGAAGAAAGCTTTCAAAGCCAGCAGCAATTTGTCTCTGATGCCTCGCATGAGCTGAATACGACGCTTATGATTATTGAGGGCTACGCCAACATGCTACGACGATGGGGCACGCGTGACGAGGATATCTACAAGGAATCCATTCAATCCATTTATGAAGAAACACAGCGGATGCGCACCATGACACAGCAATTGCTGGCACTGGCTTCCTCACAGCAGGGAAATCCCGAACCGCATGAACGAATGGAGCTAGTTGGCTGCTGTCAGCAGGTAGTCGCTCATCTCAAGACAGTACATGATCGGCAAATTAACATTTTTATGGATGAACCGGAAATCTGGTTGGATGCCAATCTTGCAAAAATCAAGCAGTTACTGGTTATCTTGCTGGACAATGCCCTAAAATACAGCTCGGATGAGATTGAAATCATTTTGTCCACAGAGGCAAAGCATGTCCAAATTCGAGTCAAGGATGCTGGAATCGGGATACCTGAGGGAGAGGTCAAGCGAGTGTTCGAACGATTTTACCGGGTAGACAGCTCCCGACACCGTAAAACGGGAGGAACCGGGCTGGGGTTGCCCATTGCCAAGGCTATTACAGATGCCCACCAGGGGACGATCCGGATGGAGAGTGTGGAGGGAAAAGGAAGCGAGGTCATCGTAACACTGCCACAGAATCAACAGGAAAGGCTGTCCCTCCAGTAGACATATCTACTCGCGGAACAGCCCTTTTGTTGATTCTAGTATAGTGTGAGTGAATGGTTGAATAGCCCCTCGGGTGCTTGTCCTAAAGGACACGGCGTGCTGTAGTGTAATGGGAATTCCACCATCCTGAGTTCAGATCGGTAATCGTTACGCCGCCTTTACCAAACGTGTGCAGCAGCTTGCCATTTCCCATATAAATCGCTACATGGTGAATTGGTGAATAGAAAAAGACCAGATCGCCTTTTTGAAGCTGGCTGCGTGGCACAAAGGTACCTACGGTCGATTGTTGTCTGGACGAGCGTGGAAGCTTGATGCCATTTTGTCCAAAAGCATATTGAGTGAAAGAAGAGCAATCAAAAGAGCTTGTATTGCCAGCCGGTGCTCCATGCTGATAACGTACGCCCATGAACTGGGAGCCCGTAGCGATGACCTGGTCTGCTGTGTCTGCGGAAGCCGCATGAATGGTAGCTGGTTCTACAACGAAGCTACCTGCACTGAAAGCCAATGTCATCGTAACGCAAATGCCAATCCATAATTTTTTAGTAGTATGTTTTTTCATGATGTTCCTCCGTTATTTCGTATTTTGGTGATGTCCTGAAATGACAATAACATAAATAAAATATCCGGAATTTACCACTCAAGGTTACAATCCTGTTACCTCAAGGCTTTGTCCTGATTTATTAGAAAACGATGAGAATTTTCTCCTTAATTCTGGATTGACAAAATGCACAGCTTCCCCTTATCACTGGGCCTGTATGACAAAAGGCGACTTGCAGATGATTCGCACAAGCAATGATGCAAAATATACATACCTATATACTACATATATAACTTGTACGGAAGTAGGTTCAGGCTTCCGTCTCATTGTAATAGTCACAATGTATTTCCGGTCAGGAAGGGGAATTCATATGGCTCCAAAGCAGGATAAAACGACCAAAGGCGAACGTCTGACCATTGTTCAGGTCATTTCCAACTCTCCGAATGCACAGCCGGTGCCCTCCATCAAGGGCGGAACGGAAAAGGTTGTGTATGAATTAACAGAAGAACTGGTAAAACGGGGGCATCATGTATCTCTGTTTGCCGCCCGTGGGAGCAGGAGCAGCGCCCGGCTGATTACCTTTCCCAAGGGCTTGAAGCACAGCCAAATCCCCCAATTCGTATTAAAGCACATGCCACCCGGAACACAAATGATTCATGATCATACCTTTCGTTCGGCTATGGGAAACAGGAAGCTCCCTTGTCCGGCGGTATCCACGGTTCATCTTCCTGTGAAGAAGCATGGCAACAATCCGGTATATGTTAGCAAGCGGGCACGGCAGTTGATGGGCGAGGGAAAAGGCTATTATGTATATAACGGCATCAACACACATGATTACGAGTTTAGCGACAAAAAGCACGGCTATTTACTGTTCATGGGCAGAATAATACGGAATAAAGGCGTTTTGCAGGCCATTCAGGTTGCAGAACAAACAGGAAAAAGGCTACTGATTGCCGGGCCGATCAAAGCTCCGGTTTTTTTTCGCCAGGAGATTCAAAAACGGATTCAGCACAATCCCAATATTCGTTATATGGGAGCAGTGGGGGGCCAACAGAAGCAAAAGCTACTCAAGCACGCGGAGTGTCTGTTGTTTCCGACGTTGTGGGAAGAGCCGTTTGGACTCGTGATGGTGGAGGCGATGGCTTGCGGGACACCTGTGCTGGCTTTGAAAAACGGTTCGGTCCCCGAGGTGCTGGCAGGCTTTCCACAGCTGATTTGCAAGTCGGTTGGCCAGATGGTACGAAAGGCGCGGCAAAAAAACTATCCGTCTCCAGCCGAGCTTCGCTTGTATGTCACGCAAAGATTTACCAACAAGCAGATGACCGATAAATATTTAAAGCTGTACCGTGAAATCATTCGCCGGGAAGAAAAGAGGAGCGGGTCATCGAGAGCCTAAACGGAGGTGGAGGAAATGAAGGTCACAAAGCATATGCTTGGGAAGGGTTCCTCCTGGGCTACTCCTTATTATATAGCCACAGAGGGACAGGGCCGGCCGCATGTGATGGTGGTTGCGGGCATACACGGCAAGGAAATCGCAAGCATTCGGGCCGCTGAGAAGCTGGTGGAGCTGTTGAATCAACAGAAGCTGCGGATCAGCCAAGGCAAGCTCATTATCATACCCATTGTGAATCAGGAGGCTTACCAGAAGCGAATCAGAGGAGTGCCTGATCTGAACAGGACCTTTCCGCGTACGAAAAAGAAAGCGGCCACGCAACCGCTAGCAGCGGCTGTGTTCGAATTAGCACAAGTGCATCGACCCGAGTGGTATCTGGATCTGCATGAAGCCAACGGATTATCTCAAAAGGATGCGAAGGTACTTGGTCAGACGTTGATTACCAATAGCGGCAATTCGGCGGTCCCTACGGTGCACCGGATTATAAAGCGAATGAATTGTTCCATCAAGGTGAAAGACCAACATTTCAACATTCGGCTGCGCGAGCTTCCAGGTTCCTCTCGAACGGCGGCAGCCCGTATTTTAAAAGCACGCTCGGTTACCGTGGAAACAGGCTGGAGTCTGCCCAAGAAAGTGCGCATAAATTATCAAATGCAGATCGTACAGCATTTTTTGAGAGAAGCAGGGATGATTAAGACTAACAAAGTATATTTATCCGCTCAGGTCAGAGGTGTAGGTGTAACCTAGGCAGGCAAAACATTACTACGCAAAATCGCTCCTGAAGCAAGGGAAGTTTATTCCCCTGACTACAGAAGCGATTATTTGTTTGGTGGGTTCATGAAGGAGTAGTTACGTTAGTAAGTCCTACTGTAGTGTTGTCAGGAATCAGACTTATAGAAGGCACTCACCAGACTGTTGCCCAAGCGTACCTCGATCAGTTCCAGCGACGTATCCAGACTGGCCCTGACGGTATGATACGTATCCGTTGGAATGCTGAACACGGAGCCGCTTGCCGCCGAAAACCGTTCCCCATTCAGCATGACCTCTCCCCGGCCGGAAACAATCGTCCACACTTTAAGCCCGCTGCCGTGGATACGGCCATTCAGGCGTTGATCTGGCAGTACCGTCAAGCGTATAGCCAGGATATCATTCAGGCTGCGGTGATCGAATTCGTCCAGCACACGATAGCTGCCCCAAGCGGTTTCACCATGCATAGGATATAGCGGAAGCGCCCCTAGCTGCTCCTTGATCGCGTGGGCATAGCTCTTGGCGGCAATGAGGATGCCGTCAGGACTGGCAGCAGCGATAATATCCTCCACGCCAATGACATGAAGCGGATAGGGCAGCTCATTGACGATATGCGTTCCTTGAGCAGGACCGCAGATCTGTCCGCGCCCGATCACCCGACTGCTGAGCTGTTCCGTTAACGTCTGCCAACTTCCGATATCACACCATTCACCATCGTAAGGCAGGACAACGGCATGTTTGGCACGCTCCGCTACCTCCTCGTCGAAGCTGCGAACAGGGAGGTCGTCATACATTGCGCACAGCTCCTTATCATTCAGCGGCAAATCGCAGCGCTTCATACAGGACAGCATATATCTCAGCGTAAAAGCGTAGATGCCGCAGTTCCAAAATGCACCTTGGCTAATGAGCTGCTGTGCCCCGATGCGATCCGGCTTCTCTGTGAAGCGGGCAATCAACGCATAAGAAGCCTTATGCGCCCGTGTTATCTCCTGATCCGGCACGATATAGCCGTATTGGTCAGAGGGATGGCTGGGCCTTGTCCCAAGCATGGCCAGATCAGCTCCACTATCGAGCAGCAGGTCGGGGAGCGCTGCCACACTGTGAAAGAAATCCTCTCCTGCAAACATATCAGCCGGAGCGATACAGAGGATTTCGTTCAATCCTGTACCTCTGGTGTGCAAATAGGCAGCTGCGAGTGCAGCAGCGGTGAAGGTGCCCCGCTTGGCAGGCTCGCCCAGAACAGGCAGACGACCTTCCGTATGGCGAAAGGCCAGATTTACCTGATTCCGATGGGTCAGCAGCAGGGCAGAGGTATCCAGTCCTGCCACAGCAAGCTGACGATACACCCGCCCAAGCATGGATTCTTTCTGCCCATCCGGGGCAGGCAGGAGCCGAAGAAACAGCTTCGAGCGGATAGCGTTGGACAACGGCCACAGCCGTTGTCCAACACCGCCGCATAACAGTATGATGCGCACAGGCGCTTCCTCCTTCGATTTCAGATCCATTTTGGATCATGAGTTGAAACCATGTTGAGCGCTTTCGTTTTCACAGATGCTTCTGCTTTTGTTTTAGCAGCCCGTTGGTATACCTTGCGTTGATGAAAAGATAAGGAACGATGGCTTTTAGCGAATGTATCCAGTTGTTTTTGTGACAGGGAGTCTGCACGACTATGAAGCCCTTTATTGAGTGACTTGCGTAAAATCATTCGGGAGGGATCACTGCTGTAGAGGTGGTTGGCATATGTTTCATATTCAGAAAATCCAAACTGCTTCGTCCGGTCTATACTGCGGATAATCGCTTTGTACCAGGGAATCCCGTGGCGGGCTTCAATGACTTGCTTGAGCCGGGTGAGCCGCGCTTTTTCAAACAGCATATAGTGGGTAACAAAGGACTTCGGTGAGGGGGCTTTAACGCCCATCAGCTTGTGGTAGGTTCGGAAATACTCCGGCTGGCTCCAGGTGCGATAGTAAAATATTGTCTTGCCGTCTTTGCGGAACACATGTGGACGAATCAGGACGGTATCTGCGTCAATGACCAGAAAAAAAGAGGCTTTGCTGATTTTGTCACCGTTCATTTTAAGCAATTGCTGATACAGCCAGCCTGAGCGATCCCAACGCGTTGTTCCGTAGCGAATATCCTTTTTCGTGATGGGCAGAACGATCTTTTCGTCTACAAACGTACACTTCTTGCGTACGCACAGACGGCGGAGACCGGCACTTTGCGGTGAAATAATGTAAATGGTTCCAATCTGATGCTGAACGTGGCGGTGTAGGCTGTCAATCACCAGTGGAAGCGTAGCAATATCCTTATCAATTGCAGGAATCAGAACATCAATCGTTAGGGAACCTTTCCGTGGCCCATCCGATGGTGCTGACATGTTATTCACTCCCTATTTATGCAAAATGTACGCGTTCGGCGTCTTATATTATTGTATGTCCGGACAGGCGCTTTCGACCGGGCAAGGTCAGTAGTCCATTTATACGGTGGATAGGGCTGATGGAGCTTTCGGATGGGGATTTGGCGCATACGATGGATTGATCTTTTCATACAGGAGCGTTCTACCCTGAAAGCAGAGAGGAGAGGGGCAAGTGAAATCTTCACAAGCGCAGGCCTTGCGCAGCAAGTGGCACAAAACCAGATTGCTGCTCCAGCATCGCGGCATCAAGCCTTTTATACCGAATACTCAAAAATACAACAAAGCAAATCTGAAGTCGATGCTTGAGCAATACGGCATGGTCTATGTAAAACCCGAGCGAGGCACGTTTGGCAAAGGTGTGATGAGAGTAGAGCAGGAAGAAGGGCAGCGTTTTGCCTATCAATACGAGGAAAAGCGTCTGGAGTTCAAAAGTTTGGATGGACTGTATATCAGTCTGTCGAAGAAAACGGGGAAGAAAAGCTATCTCATTCAAAAGGGAATCCATTTACTGCGCCATCAGAAGCGTTACTTTGATGTCCGGGTCATGGTGCAGCGCAATGCAAAAGGGCCATGGGAATCTACCGGAATTATTGGTCGGCTCGGTCATCCCCGCAAAATCGTAACCAACTATCATAGCGGCGGCAAGCCAATGGCATTGGGGGAGCTGCTAAAGTCCCATTTATCCCAAAGCAAGCAGGCTGAGCTGATAAAGAAGCTGAATGCCTTGGGTATTACCGTTGCCGCACAGCTGCAAAAAACATATCCGAATTTCCGGCAAATAGGAGTGGACATTGGACTGGATCGTAGCTTTACCCCATGGATTATTGAGGTGAATACGAAACCTGATCCGTATATTTTTAATCAATTAAAAGATAAGTCCATGTACCGCAAAGTATTAAGCTATTGGCGACTGGCCAATGAAAAGAGAAAGGCTACAGTTCCAAGCAAAGATAAGGATAAAAATAAGAATGAGAATGAGGATAAGGCTAAAAAATAGACTCTAAAAAAGCAAAAAGTTCATGAGCGAGGAATTACTTCGGTGACTGTAGCTCTGAATGGAGAAATAAAAGGATGAATGCCTTGTCGATTCATCCTTTTTACATACTTGATTTTCCTGTTTTATTGCTGATCTAAAATGAATGTAATGAGAAAAATGGAATTGGAAAAGCTATATGAAAACAATGAGAACGGAGGTCTTGATATATGGAACTATGGGAAACCATTTTAAGGTCAATTTCTGCATTTACTCTAATGATGCTTATAGCACGTATATTGGGTAAATCGACTATTGCACAAATGACCTACCATGATTTTGTAGCTGTCATTACATTGGGGGCCATTACTGCGAATCTTGCCTTTAATAACACAATAAGTATAAGGATTTTACTAACATCTTTGCTTACATTTACTGGGATTTCTTACTTGCTGATGTTTTTTTCCATGAAGAACCGCACGCTGCGAAACTGGTTTTCGGGAAAACCAACCGTGTTAATCCAAGAAGGAAAAATTTTGGAGAGTAATATGAGAAAGCTTAAAATTACGCTGGATACTCTGAATCAGGAGCTAAGGGGGAAAAATATTTTTAATATTCAAGATGTTCAGTATGCCGTACTCGAGCTGAATGGAAGCATTTCCGTATTACCCAAGCCGGATCGTATGCCTGTAACCAGAAAAGATTTGCATTTGGACGTTCGTTCCAAACAGACTTTTCCCATTGAATTAGTCATGGACGGGAACATCGTGGAAGCAAATTTAAAGCAGAATGACATTACAACAGAGTGGCTACATTCGCAGATAAAAAAGAAAGGGCTTTCTATTGAAAATATCAATTATGCCGTAATTAGTTCTGATGGAAATGTATATTTTGATGAATATGAGGATCAAATTGAACATCCTATTGATAAAGAATGAATGTATTTGATTTTATTCACATTAAAGGTATATAATAGATATGTTTCAAATAAGTAAAAATGGACATATAGAATGGTTTTGAGGAGGAATCGGCTATGAAATCATTTAAGTATGCTTTGGAGAAAAAGGAACCCAGAACCGGACCGGGAGGCATCACACGCGGAGCTTCGGTACATGATTTTCCCGTATCTACAGGAATAGCCGGGGTTTCCATGCGTTTGGAACCGGGTGGGATGCGTGAGCTCCACTGGCATGCTAATGCGGCTGAATGGGCCTATGTGGTAAGCGGTTCCTGTCGGACAACCATAATCCATCCGGACGGATCTTCCTATGTCGATATCTTCAATCCTGGTGATGTATGGTATTTTCCGCGTGGTTATGGTCATTCCATTCAAGGTCTTGGTCCTGGGGAATGTCATTTTATCCTGATCTTTGATAATGGAGATTTTTCAGAGGATCACACGTTCAGCGTAACTGATTTCATCGCTCAGACTCCTGCGGAGGTTGTCATGCAGAACCTGGGGCTTGCAGCCGATGAGCTGGCTCTTTTGCCAGATAAGGAAGCCTATTTTGTAAAAGGACCTGTACCTTCTAACGGATCTCATGATGCATATCCTCGTATTTCTTCTGATCTGATCACTAAACATCGGTATCCTTTAATGGCCAAACAGCCCAGATTGGCACCAGGTGGCGGGACGCAGCGGACGGTTACTGTAGAAGATTTTCCGATTTCTTCGACCATGGCCGGGTCCGTAATTGAGCTGGAACCGGGCGGATTGCGAGAAATGCACTGGCATCCCAATGCAGACGAATGGCAATATTATTTGGATGGTAACGCAGAAATGACTGTATTTCTTGCTGAAGGTAATGCAGTGACAGAGCAGTTTGAAGCTGGTGACGTAGGCTATGTACCAATGGGATCGGGCCACTATATCAAAAATACGGGCTCGGGGGTATGCCACATTTTAATTGGTTTTAACAGCGGGCATTACGAAGCCATAGATCTGAGTGAATGGCTGGCAGGGAATCCTGTGGATGTACTAGCGACCAACCTGAGTCTCCCTCGGGAAATCGCAAAAAAGCTGCCGCATAAATCGGTGTTCATCTCTCCAAAATCCTGATAGTATAACAACTAAACAGCCCGCTTCTACTCCCAAAAAGGGGCAGAGAGCGGGCTGTTAGTCATGGTTTCGCTTCTAATGTATTTATGAATTTGAAATTGAACAACCTGTAACCCTGTGCTATCCTTATATTAAAGAGAAGATAAACGTAGCAAAGATGATTTTCTCTGCATTCATAAACATCTGATGATATGATGAATAGAAGGAGTGTACAGCCATGACCTCTGTCATTGAACTGAACAATGTAAGCTGGAAAAGAGATAACCGTACGATACTGGATCAAATCAACTGGCAAGTAGCCGAAGGAGAGCATTGGGCTGTACTCGGATTGAATGGGTCGGGCAAAACAACGATGCTTAACATGATTAATGGTTACATATGGCCAACTACAGGCAGTGTCAGTGTGCTGGGTCACACCTTCGGGGAAGTGGATCTGAGGGAACTGCGTAAATCCATCGGCTGGGTCAGTTCTTCTTTACAGGAAAGAATCAATGGTAGCCAGCGCACGCAAGATGTTGTCATTAGCGGCAAATTTGCTTCTATCGGGCTTTACGATCAGACGACGGATACCGATGATGAACAGGCAGTTCGGCTCATGACCCAATTGGGCTGCGCTCACCTCGTAGATCGCTTGTATCAGGGCTGCTCACAGGGAGAGAAGCAAAAGGTACTTATCGCCCGCGCATTAATGGCCTCGCCCAAGTTGCTGATTTTGGACGAGGCGTGTAATGGACTGGACTTCTTTTCCCGGGAAGCTTTACTAACTAGTATCCGTCAGTTGTCCGAGTCGCCGGGTGCGCCGAATTTGCTGTATGTCACGCATCACATAGAAGAAATTCTACCTATGTACACGCATACCATTCTGATACGACGGGGTACTGTTTTTGCCAAAGGCAAAACGACTGATATTCTGAGCAGCGAAACGCTTAGCGATTTTTTTGAAACACCAGTGCAGGTGGAGTGGAGACAGGATCGGGCTTGGCTCTCTATGGTTTAGAGAGTTCCAAATTTCTGCTGACTGTACCGAACGCGGTTTATTCTTGTTTAATCCTGACTACAATGACATAAGAAAACAGTTGTAGCGAGGTGAATTGAATGACAGAGTCCCCATTACAATCTTTTGTCAAAACGGCGATGGATCATTTAAAGGGCATGGTAGACGTTAATACGATTATTGGAGAACCGATTGCCGCGTCTGACGGCACCACTATCATACCTGTTTGCAAAGTAAGCTATGGTTTTGCGGCAGGTGGAAGCGATTTGGACAGGCACAATCAGGAATCCGTAAGGGTGATGCCGTCATTCGGCGGAGGTATGGGCGGAGGTGTGTCCGTAACACCTCTCGCAATTTTAATTATCGGCAAAATGGGCATTCAAACGATCTACCTGGATAACTCTCCTACTGTATACGACAAGATTCTGGATATGGCGCCACATCTTTTGGATAAATTGCACAATCTTATGAAGCAATACCAAACAGGAGATGATAACAGTCAGTGAATCAGGTCTGACCCGTTTGTGTTTGCAGAGGGTACCAACGGGATTATAAAGTCGTTTTGAACAGAAAAGGAGTTGTTTTTCCTTACTACAAGATTTTTGGCCTCTATCTGGCTACAGCAGGGGGGCTGTTCATTGTGCGCCATGACATATCGTCCATCGGGAAGCAGCTGTCGGGCTTTAATATTATCACTTAGCAGCAGCAATAAATATTGGATGACAATAGATTGATGTTCTTCATTCAATAGCGGACACATCAATTCAATCCGCTTGTCCATATTTCTGGTCATCCAGTCCGCACTGGATAGCCACAATTGGGGCGTGCCGGCATTCTCAAAATAAAAAATTCGGGAATGTTCCAAAAATCGGCCGACAATGCTGCGAACGGTAATATTGTCGCTCAGTCCGGGAATTCCTGGGCGCAAGCAGCAGATGCCGCGAACGATCAGATCAATTCGGACGCCTGCCTGGGATGCAGCGTATAGTTCGTCGACCAACTGTTTATTCGATAGTGAGTTCATTTTGGCTATAATCCTTGCAGGTTTACCGATTAAGGCATTTTCCACTTCGCGCTGAATGCAGCCCAACAACCGTTGTTTCAAATGCGCCGGAGCTACGCTGAGGTAATGCCACTGGCTCGGGGCGGAAAATCCTGTAATCTTGTTGAATAAATTGGAGACATCTTCGCCGATCTCCGGATAGGAAGAGAACAGTCCGATATCTGTAAATATTTGCGCCGACACTTCATTGTAATTTCCGGTGGCGACATGAATGTAGCGTCTAAGAGAATCCGCTTCCTTACGTACAACCAAAACCATTTTGGAATGAATTTTCAACCCGGACAGGCCGTAGACGACATGGCATCCTGATTTTTCCAATTCTTTTGCCCATTCGATATTTCGGGCTTCATCGAACCGTGCTTTCAATTCGACGACTACAGTGACCTGCTTTCCTGCTTCGGCAGCTTGATTCAAAGATCGGATAATCCGTGAATTGCCGTTTACGCGATACAAGGTCATTTTGATAGCCATGACGGATGGATCGGCAGCAGCATGTTCGATAAAATCGTTAACAACGTCAAATGATTCATACGGATGAAATAAGAGAACATCTCTTTTTCGCAGCACTGAAAAAAAATCGTCCGTTTTCGTGAACTCCCACGGATATAGAGGATCAAATCTCGAATGCTTGAGATGCTCATAACCCTCGACCGAATTGGCGAATGACATGAAGTAGCTCAAGTCAATAGGTCCATCATTCGTAATTACAAACCGGCTTTCTATTTCCAGTTCTTTTTCTAGCAATTCCAGTGCAAATGGATCAAACCCCTTTTCTATTTCCAAACGAACCGGAGTACCCCATTTTCTTGCGCGCAATACTTTTTCCACTTCATCAAGGATATCTTCGGCTTCTTCCTCGTTTAAATCAAGGTCTGCATTTCGAGTTAAACGGAATGTATGGAAAGTTGCAGGAGTATACGTAGTAAACAAAGTGTGTATATGCTGCTTAATCAAATCCTCGAGCAAAATAAACTGCCAATGATCATGATCCGATAGAGACGGAACCTTTATATAGCGAGGAAGATTGGACGGAATTTCAACCAAGGCAATATAAACCTCCTTGCCTGATGCATCCGAAGGCGGCTTTAAACCGACGGCCAAATATACACTTTTCGAACGAATCAGAGGAAAAGGGCGGCTTTTATCGATAGCTAGAGGAGTTAGCACGGGAAATACCTTTTCAAGATAATAGGTTTCCATTTCTTTCTTCTGCGCAGGATTAAGCTCGCCAAAATCAGTAAAAACAAGGCCTTCTTCCTTTAACAGTAGAAGAATCCGCGCATGGGTTGCATACTGATCGGCTACTAATTGCTCAATCATGATGATTACTTTATCTTGTAACTGTTGCGGAGTAAAGCCCGTGAAATCGACCTCTTGATTGCCTGCTCTAATTTTATCCATAAGTCCTGCGACCCTGACGCTGACAAACTCATCCAGATTGGTGGAAACAATCGATAAGAACTTTGTTCGCTCCAACAGAGGAGTACTTTCGTCTTGCGCTTCCTCAAGAACACGTCTGTTAAATTGAAGCCAGCTTATTTCACGATTAA
The DNA here is from genome assembly GCF_059417685.1 of Paenibacillus sp. LT-B23. Lineage (NCBI taxonomy): Bacteria > Bacillati > Bacillota > Bacilli > Caryophanales > Paenibacillaceae > Paenibacillus > Paenibacillus sp. LT-B23. The sequence goes on from NZ_JBSQBM010000022.1 coordinate 30,886, forward strand.
TATAGTTCACGGAGCACGCCTCCATCTGTCTATTCTTTTTTTCTAAATAATAAATACCGTATTTTTTGGAACAATTGCCATGTGGCACTGAGGCGAATCGTAATCGTGTCGGGAATATTCTCATGTTCGTTTTTAGTCATGATTCTCAGGTTCCTCTCGTTATTAAAATGGGGAAAACTCGCTAAACGAAGTTAGCGAGTTATATGGATATTTTGTTATTTATTCGTGAGATGCTGTCGTCTGCATTGCATCCACGACCGGGCTCGTTATGGACTCGGTTACTTTCGATGCGTACTGTGTCATGTTGGTGACCAAACGGTTGTTAAGAAGCATATTGCCTGCTTGCATTCCAACTGTTTGGCCCACACTGTTCCCTAACAACCCACCAACAACGGAACCAAGGACTGTCCCTACTCCTGGCAGCAACGAAGTTCCAAGGATAGCCCCATACTCAATACCGGCCATGACGCCGAGTGCTCCTGTCAGATTCCCCGACGTATGAACCATATAATCTTTGTTATCCATTTGTCCTTTCGTCAAGCTAATGGTATTCTGCAGTTGGGTTATACCTCCGGAGATAAGACCTCCCCATAATGAACCGCCTTGAAGCATGCTGATCTCTCCTTTGTTTGAATTTTTTTATTACTCCGAGATAGTAGTTCCCCATTATGCGTTTTTTTAACTATTGAACATTTGCCAATTGTTACGGAAGCAAAAGCTGTTGTGTATTTTTTTCTTCATTTTTTATTGCTTCTGTGGATTGTTGCTCTCTAGTGCCGTCTTTGACTTGATCCGCGAGCTCAAGCACAATTCCTGCTCCTTTAACGGCAAGTTTGCGTGCGGCTTTTCGGGCTTCGGGGGACACAGCAAGTGCTATGGCCGCAGCAGCGAAAATAATACCAAGCGGTGATTTGACCACAATACCCTCTCCTTAAAAAGTTGTTAATAAAATAATTCCATTATATGAAATTTTTATACAGGTTTACATTCAGAAAACAAAATGCATATTTTGCTAACTATTGTTAATCATAAGTAAAGTTGATTTTTTGATTATGGAAAAGGGAGGTTAGATATGGTATCGCTGCGAAACAAAAACAGGTTTCTTCATGTTCTACCTGGAAGGATACGGATGGAAATTTACGGCTTGCAGGGAAGCAAAGCCGCCGCAAAGCTTTTAGCCAAAAGTCTGTCCGCTTGTAGTGGAATTTACAGAGCGGAACCCTGTACAGTGACGGGCAGAGTGCTGCTCCTTTACGATGTAAAACTTGTTTCTGAGCAGCACATTTTCCATATACTCCGCGAAATAGAAGATCGGATCTGTTCGGCCAATCTAACAGCCCGCCCGGATATCCACAACGAGGTTACCGGGTCGAAGGAAGCGAAGCGAGAAGCTGCCGCTGCTCAGGCTGAATTGGATATTCCTTGTGATCTGCCGATGATCCCAACGACGCCTAAGACCAATACGGGCGAGCCAAGGGAAAAAGTCCCCATTGCATTGGCTATTTCCATGAGTGGTTTAGCCGTGTTGGGAATCAAGCAGGTCTTTTTCGGACGTTCGGTACTGGCAAGAAGTCCAGCTCCTTTCTTTTTATCGGCGCTCGTATCTGTCGTAACCGGCTACCCTTTTCTCAAACGAGGAATTCAGACCTATTCGGAAAAGAAAAAAATAAACTCCGATCTTATTTTAGGTACAAGCGCTTTCGCCCTCGCGCTTATGCGCGAGAATCTTGTAGTGCTTGCCGGACTCAGCATTTTGCAATATGTGAACTGGAAGCGAAGCCGCTCTGTTTTAAATGGACAGCAAGAGGCTTCTTTGTCACCAGAAATTCAAGCATATAGCGAAAAAGCAGGCAGATTAGGATTAATTGGAGCCGGAATGACTTGGGCCATTACGCGGAATCCGTTTCGAGCAATCGCCGTGCTTCTGGCTGCAAATCCGCGGGTGATGACCGTACCTGCCCAGTATGCCTGGAAACAGGCCGAGCTCGTTTCAGGAGAAAGAAAATACGTAGTTCCGGAAAAAGGCTCATTATCTCAACTCGCTCGAACGAAAACGATTTTATTCGAAGATTCGTCACTCCTGTTTAATCGTCCAGAGATTGAAGAAATTCAATGCATGGCGGAGAAGGAGCAAGATACGGATAAAGTGATATGTTTGGCGGCTTCATTAATGGAGAAAACAGAACATCCATGGAAAGAAGAGGTGTTCAGCAAGGCGAAACGAACTTGCCGAACGATCCGCACTGCTTTTCATGTGGAAGAAGAGCCAGAGGGAATAAAAGGAAAAGTCAATGATAGACAGATTATCATTGGCAGCTACAAATATATGGAGGAGCACGGTATTGATTGCAGTTCCTATGAGCTTAGATCAAAGAGGCTTGCAAGAAATGAATACGATGTTATTTTGGTCGGAAGCCAGGGGAATGCCAAAGGCGAATGTCTTGGGTTAATTGCCAGACATCGGCAATCAACGGTCAACGAATACGGCTCTGCCGCCTTTTCATTCAGCGAGAAAGGCTGGAGGCTTGGACTGTTGCATAACAGCCTGCATATCAGTGCTGACAAGCTTTCGCAATACGGCATGGATACAAGCTGGTCCTCTTTTGAACAAGGCGAAGTGATTGAACGGATCGCTGTGCTGAAGCAGCATGGCGAAGAGGTTTTATTTGTTTCAGGTCTGGAACAAAATCCGCTCAATGAGTTTTATAAAGAAGCCGGAATCCAGACGATTTCCATTCATGAGCTGCAACATATTCAGGAAAGCGCTCTGTATGCCGAGAAAACAGAGCAAATCGTAAACGAGCATGCTTCAATTGCTAAAAAGTGGAATCTTGTAGGGTCCGCTTTTGCTACGTTAGGTATGATCAGTGCCCCAGTGGCCAATTTGATCGGAGATGCTTTATCGCTTGTGTTTATATCCAGAACGAAAAACAGGAGTGAAGCCTTGCCATCTCCACCGGAAATGGCGTATAAGGACGAGGCTGCGGTCGCTTCCGAAGCTTTTACCTGGCATCAACTGCCTAACGAACAGATCATCGCCAGGTTTCAAACAAACCAGCAAAGTGGGTTAACCTCTGATCAGGTTCTTTCTATAAGAAACCAATATGGTTCAAATCGGCTTGAGAGTAAAAAACCTACTCCTTGGCTCATTGCATATTTGGGCCAATTCAAGGAATTCACAACTCTGATCCTCCTTGGGACAAGTGCACTGGCCTTTCTTACGGGTGGAATATTCGATGGACTTGCAATGGGGGCAATCCTGCTCGCGAATGCTGCAATTGGCACGATTCAGGAACGCAAAGCGGAAAAAATTGTGGACAAGCTGAATCAATTTCAACCCCCGGTATGCAAAGTCATCAGACAAGGTCAACACGTAGAGCTAAACGCTGTGGAATTAGTACCCGGCGATATCGTTTCCCTGGAAGCAGGGGACCGCGTTCCGGCCGATATCCGGTTGATCAGCTCATGGAACATACGAGTCAACGAGTCGACCCTGACGGGGGAATCTCTTCCCGTCGAAAAGAGTGAGTCCCCTTTGCCAGAGGATTGTGCTTTATCTGAGAGAAAGAACATGCTCTTCATGGGAACCGACGTATGCGGAGGCAAGGGAACTGGTATTGTTGTACAAACCGGGATGAATACCGAGATGGGGCATTTAATGTCGCTTCTGAAGCAACAGGAAAAAGAAGTGACCCCTTTACAGGAAAAAGTAACGTCAATTAGCAAAAAATTTGTGAAAGGCGCTCTCATTGTGGGTGGACTTGTATTCGCAATTGGTATGCTCCGTGGCATCCCTTTTCCACAAATGATTTCGACTTCGATCACACTGGCGGCTTCTGCCATCCCTGAAGGGCTTCCGGTTACCATCACTATTGCCCTCAGCGCAGGTATCTTCCGTATGGCGAAGAAAAACGCGCTGATCCGAAAGCTCTCCTCATTGGAAACATTAGGAAGGACTACGGTTATTTGCACGGACAAGACAGGCACGTTAACCAAAAATGAAATGACGGTAAAAGCGCTCTCTACCGCGGATCGCGCGTGGACTGTAACAGGCGATGGTTACGAACCGACGGGAGCATTGGAGGAGCTTGCTCCAGAGGCTGCCGCTGCAGCGGCAGGGCTCAAAAATGCAGGAAGTTACGAAAACCCTTCAGAAGATCCTGATTTGACTCGCTTGCTGCAAATCTGCTTGCTATGCAATAACAGCAAGCTTGAGCAGCAGGAAGGACAGTGGATGACCAAAGGGGATCCGACTGAGGGCGCGCTTTTGACCCTTGCAGCCAAAAACGGACTGTGGCTTAACGATATGACCCATTGGCATCGCGGGCATGAAATTCCATTTGATTCTAAAACCGCGAAAATGAGCGTGGTTTGCAAGGACGTTCAGACGGAGCAGGAATGCTATCTCTTTTCCAAAGGAGCCGTTGAGACGATTCTCCGCCATTGCAATCGATATCAAAAAAACGGGGAAATATTGCCTCTATCCGAAGAACAGAAGCAGCACATTATGCAGCAAAATGAAAGGTTTTCAGCCGCAGCGTTGCGTGTGCTTGCTTTCGCGTATCGACCTTTGGATGGGAGCGTCGACAACGAGTCCATTGATGACGAGCATGAATTAATTTATGTCGGCATGACCGGAATGATGGACCCTCCCAAACCTGAAGTAGAACAAAATATTCAGGAAGCTTTTGCACTCGGGTTAAAACCTGTGATGATCACAGGCGATCACCCGATTACCGCCATTGCCATCGCGAAGCAACTCGGAATTTACAGTGATGCGCAGAGTGTTGTAACTGGGCATGAGCTTGACCGTTTATCAGATGAAGAATTGAGCCAGATTGTGGAGCAAGTATCCATATTTGCCAGAGTCACGCCTGAGCACAAGCTCCGGATTGTAACAGCGCTGCAGAAAAGCGGACAAATCGTTGCCATGACTGGCGATGGCGTCAACGATACACCTGCTATCAAACAAGCCAATGTTGGTATCGCAATGGGAAGAACAGGAACGGAAGTAACGAAAGAAACGGCGGATATGGTACTGACGGAAGATCAATTCGGCACGATTCTGGAGGGGGTTAAGGAAGGCCGAACCATTATCGGCAATATTCGTAAAGCACTCGGCTGTTTATTAACCGGAAATCTGGCCGAGATTATCGTAACCAGTGTCGCCGTGATGGTGGGATTGCCAATTCCTTTGGTTCCTATTCAAATTCTGCTAATGAATTTGTTGACTGATGCTTTGCCAGCAATGGTTCTTGCTGTAAATCCGGGCCAGAAAACGAAGCAGCAGAAACGAACGGATTTCATCGATAAAGACCTGTACCAAAAAGTGATTACCAGAGGGGTTCTGCTGGGATTGGGATCGCTCGGCTTATTTGCCGCAAGCCTTGCAGTCGGTGCGCCCGTGCCTGTGGCTCAAAGCGTTGCTTTTGCAACATTGGTCGCGGGGCAATTAATACAAACCTTTTCGTGGCGGCAGGAAGGCTCTGAAGAAACGGTGCGCGATTGGACGAAAGATCGCTTCTTGATCGGGGCACTTTGCGTGTCCTGGCTTGCTCTACTAGGAGCCCTATATATCCCACCATTGACCGGGTTTTTCCATACCGCCCGTCTGCCGCTGCAATATTGGGTTCCCATCCTTGGCGTAGCCGGCTCGGTATCTCTTTTGTCCAAACCGATTTTGGCTCTGATTTCAAAAAAGCAAGCAATCAGGGCTATTCCTGCAAACGACACCTACGCTGCGGCTTAAACGGCCGCAGTAATACTCAATTACAAGGAGGATTACGATGCTGCAAAATAACTTTGACAAAATTGTAATCGGCACTGCGCTCGCCTTTGCCGCTTCTGCTTTGCTTCCTATTGCTAAAACTACTTTCCGCCCTCTTGCCGAAGCTGGTATGCAAGGCGGAGCCAACTTGATCAATCGGAGCAAATCTTACATTGAATTAGCCCGGCAAGAAGTGGAAGATATCGTTGCCGAAGCCCAATTTGAAAGAATGAAAAAGCAGCTTGACCAAGAAATTGCATTGCTTGACGATACCGAAAAGTGAGGAGCACGGATAGATGAGCGAACAAAATATAGATAATCATTTACGCGAAGCTTTAACGCACCTGGAATCGGCCTTAAACCAAAGCGTAAGATGTGTGCTTGAAAACGATAGCGCGAAAAAAGAAATAGGCTTAAAGTGGGAACGATTTCTTGGAGAATTTATGGGACAAATCCGGGAAAAGGGAAAAAAATCAAGATTAAATCTGCTGGGCTGGATCAGTTTTCCCCGAATACGCTAACCAATTGTATGCAGCCTGAGGTTGACAGAAGGCTGCATATTGGATTCTCTACACCATAGAGAGTCTTTTTTTATAGCTATCCTGCGACAATCATAATCAACACGGGCAAAATCAGGAATGAGGCAAGCGTACTCCACAAAATACAAGTGGATACGAGCTTGGGTGATGCATTAAATTTTTCTGCTAAGATGACGGCATTTACGGCCACCGGCATTGACGCCAGAATGAAAAGGACGGAGAACAAAAGGCCTGATATCCCCAGTATCAGCATGGCAAGACAGGCAGCAAGCGGAGAGAGCAGTAGCCGGATTGTTAGTCCTGCGTAGCTGGCTTTTTTAATGGACGGCTCCAGCTTGAATATTTTCACATAAGCCATTTGGGTGCCCAGAATCGCCAGTACGACTGGAGAATAGGCGGCAGCAATCATCGAAACGCCCGCTTGGATGCCGGAGGGCAGATGCAAGTCCAGCAGTCGAAGTCCTATCGCCAGCAGAGCTGCATAGATCGCCGGAAGTGAAAATACCGACTTGACGGCGCTTTGGACGGAAAACTCAGAGCGGGCCGCAAAATAAACTCCAATCGTATTGACCAGGATCATCTGGATGACGACATACACGGAGGCTTTATCCAGACCGAGCTGCCCAAAGGCAAGTAAAATTAGGGGCAGGCCATAATTCGCGCTATTGGTCAGTGTGGAGATTAGGGTGAGTCCGGCTGTTTCCGGGGCGCTCAGCTTAAACATTTTTCCTGCAATTTGTGCAATTCCCCATAACAGCAGCAGATTCAGGATCGAAAAAGCGGCCGTCTGCGCCACATCATGCCAGGATAACTGTGCCTTCAGCAGCGTGTCCAGAATCATCGCGGGACTTAAAAAATATAAGTATAGAGTCGAGAGCGGCTTCGTCTCCAGCTTCATGAATTTGCCGAGTAAAAAACCGGCGATTACCGGAATGGACAGCGGAACGATAACGGATAGAAGGGTTGAAAGAACAATTTCAATCATGCAAATCCACCAATCCTTTCTGTAATGACTTTTTCCATTATAAGAGGCAGCTTTCGAGCCCGTCCAAGATGAAAAAACGATCAAGGCCATAGGAATACACTATGAAGCTTCCAGCAAATATTTTGTGTACAATAAAAAGGGATGTCCACAGCCATGTTGAAAGGCTAGTAGGAACATCCCTTTTTTACTACGAAACTAATGATCTTACTGAATTATACTTATGCAGAAGCTGCAGTTTCTGCTTTGGTTCGGCAATCGTCAGAGCAATAGTGTTGATGCTGCTCTTCGCAGTCCGGACATACGATATGCTGGAGATTGCACACCGGACAATTGATATAGTGATCGTTCGACGTTTCACAATGGAAGCAATGACCGACAACAACGTCTTCATCTGTATGGTTGATCGGGATTGAGATGCGTTCGTCAAACACATAGCACTTACCATCAAACAAACGTCCTTGGACTTCCGGGTCCTTGCTGTAGGTTACAATACCACCATCCAGTTGGCCCACATCATCAAAGCCTTCTTTTATCAGAAGACCGGACAGCTTCTCACAGCGGATACCACCCGTGCAATATGTCAGTATTTTCTTGTCCTTAAACCGATTCATATTGTCGCGAATCCACTGTGGAAATTCACGGAAAGATTCGACTTCCGGACGAATGGCACCACGGAAATGACCGATATCATATTCATAGTCGTTACGTCCGTCCAGCACAACCACATCTTCACCTTGAAGCTGTTCGTAAAACTCCTTCGGTGACAAACGCTTGCCACTGATTACGTTAGGGTCCAGCTCATCCTCATGGCGCAACGTAACCAGCTCCTGACGATGGCGTACAAATATTTTCTTGAACGCATGACTGTCAGACTCATCTATTTTAATAACGATATCGTGGAATTTCGGATTGGCGCGCAAATCACGGATATATTGCTCGGTTTGCTCTACCGTACCAGACAGTGTTCCGTTAATTCCTTCCTGAGCGATCAAAATTCTTCCCTTGACGCCCAATTCCTTGCAGTAAGCCAGATGCTCTGCCGTAAAGGTGGCAGGATCTTCAATATTGACATATTTGTAAAACAACAAAATTCGATAAGCATGCTCGCACACGTAAAATCACCCTCTGATTCAAGTCAAAGTTTTTTAACATACAATTTTAAATGTACCACATTCTCTAAGTTAGTCAACTTATTTGTATAAAAAGTGGGAATGGAAAATAAAGAAACAGGTGACGAGCGACAAAAGTAAGGGTTTACATTATAATAATACCGTAGTGACGAGGTGGATTTTTGCAGCAGGTTTAGTTCTCTTAGACGAAAGGATGAATCAAAATGAAGCATCATTTGACAGCGCATACACCGCCTATGGGGTGGAATAGCTGGGATTGCTACGGCGCAGCAGTGCGTGAGGAAGAAGTGCGGGGAAATGCGCAGTATATGGCGGAGCACTTGAAGGAATACGGTTGGGAATATATCGTGGTAGATATTCAGTGGTATGAGCCGGGGGCTGTATCTTCACAGTATCGTTCTTTCGTTCCACTGGAAATGGATTCATTTTCGCGCCTTATTCCAGCGACGAATCGATTTCCTTCCGCAGCGGATGGACACGGCTTCCAGGCTCTTGCGGATTATGTACACAGTCTGGGCTTGAAATTCGGTATACATATTATGAGAGGAATTCCGAGACAGGCGGTGCATCAGGATACGCCGATTTTGGAAACCCAGGCAACAGCGAGACAGATTGCGCATCCCAACTCCATTTGTCCCTGGAATACAGATATGTATGGGGTAGATGCTACCAAGGAAGGCGCACAAGAATATTATAATTCGCTGTTTGACCTGTACGCGGAATGGGGTGTCGATTTTGTCAAAGTGGATGACATTGCAGCTTCCCGACTCTATGATACTCACTTGGCGGAAATTGAATTGATTAGGCAGGCCATCGCCCAATGCGGACGTCCGATGGTTTTGAGTCTATCGCCAGGTCCGGCACCGCTGGAGCATGCATCCGAATTAATCGCCAACGCCAATATGTGGCGCATGACCGACGATTTCTGGGATGTATGGCCTTTGCTGCACGGCATGTTTGAGCGCTGTGAGAAGTGGGCAGAGCACGTGGGCCCGGGCCACTGGCCGGATTGCGACATGCTGCCACTGGGTCATCTGGGTATTCGCTCGGTCGATTCTGTAGATTCCGGTAGCCATGACCGCTGGACACGCTTTACGAAGGATGAACAACTGACGATGATGACCTTGTGGAGTATTTTCCGGTCCCCACTGATGTTTGGGGGAGAACTGCGGGATAACGATGCATGGACACTTTCTCTGCTGACCAATGAAGAGGTGCTGGATGCTCACCGCAACGGCTTGGATGCGCAGCAGGTGTACAGAAAGGATGAGCATATTGTTTGGACTTCGCATAACGAGGAGGGTCACATATATGCGGCTTTGTTTAATGCTGGAGATGAAGCTTCGCGGGTCCGTGTATCGCTGCAAGACCTTGGCATAGAAGGACAGACAAGTGGCAGAGACTTATGGAACCGTGTGGATCTGGGCACTTTTGAGCAAGAATTGTCCGCAGATTTACCCTCTCATGGAGCCGCTTTATTTATGTTAAAATAGTTATCATGCAATGATTGAATTGATCTTAGATGTTCTAAATGAAATCGCTCTTTTAAAGTGGACGGTAGCACTTCCATTTTACCACGGGCGATTTTTTGTTTGGCTACGTGAACATTTTGTTATACTATGATACAAATAAGTGGAGAGATATGTATTGCAAAAACATAGATATTGAAAAATATTATATATATATATCTCATAACAAGGTTTAAACAAACTTTTTTTGAATTGTGTTTAGCCTTGTATGTATCTAAAGGACTAATTTGATGAGCTCGACATTATTCTCAGGAATTTGACATTGGAAACGTGCTAATTTTATAAAGCGACAATTTATAAAGTCAACAAATATATCATCCAATGCGAATGGACTCGCGAAAGGAGTCAAGTAATGAGTTTTAAACAGCTCCATAAAAATGGCCAGAACGAGCCTTGGCCTGTTCGAAAACATATATTATGTATCGGGGGGGCCAATATTGATCGTAAAATTATGATTAAAGGTACATTTCAGCTTCACACCTCCAATCCAAGCAGCACCAGACAGCAATCTTGCGGAGGGGTAGCTCGGAATGTGGCTGAAAATTTGGGACGGCTGAGGCAGTGGGTCAGTCTGCTGACCGCAGTTGGAGATGATGCGGAAGGTGAATTTGTAGTTGAACAGTCCAGCCGTTACATCCACGTGGTCCCTCTTCAAGTCAAAGGCGAACCATCTACCGGGGTCTACACCGCTCTGCTGGACGAGCAGGGTGAAATGATTGTAGCAACTGCAGAAATGGAGATTTACGACCAGATCCGTGCCTCAGCTATCCTTGATAACGCCCCTTTGATCACCTCATCCGGATTGGTGCTGCTGGATACTAATTTTTCCGCGAACGTACTTGCTTCCACAATCCGATTATGCCACGAACATCAAGTTCCGTTGGTTGTTTCTTCTGTATCGGCTTCCAAAATGAGAAAGCTGCCCCGTAATCTGAATGGAGTAGAATGGCTGGTATGTAATGTTGTGGAGGCAGAAGCTTATTTGGGATTGAAGATAACTGATGATCAGCAGATGCTGGAGGCAGCGCAAGTTTTTCATAAGCTCGGAGTTAAACATGTCGTTCTTACTGGTGGTGCAGACAGCGTCTTATTTGCATCTCAAGGTGGAACTCACGGACAAATTCCCGTGCAGCCTGTTCAAGGGATCGTTGATGTCACGGGCGCAGGGGATGCTTTTATTGCCGGGATGATATATGGAATTATTCAGGGCTATCCGATGGAACAGATTTGCCAATTTGGAATCAGTTGTGCCGTATTAACGCTCCAAACCGACCGGACAGTTTCAGACATGCTCTCTTCGAATACACTCCGTTCCAAGTTCAACGAGCTGTACGGCAGGTATGCGCAAAACTTTATGGTTTTTAAGGGTGTGTATTTTAAAAAGAAAGATACATAAACCAGTATTTGTTCAAGGATGTTCGAGGTCCATTCAGAATGGTATAAGGAGCAGGTTGCCTGATGAATAACGTGAGATACGTCGTCGTTTTTTGAGAAGCAATGACGGGGTGTTGACACGTTCGCTGAACCGTTTCATGTCCCAGGATGAATTTCAAAAAAAGCTCCTTGATCACGGCTTCCGTTTCGTGTATGATAACAAAAATTGTAATATACAGGAATAGTGTAGACCAAGGACCAAAGGTTCAACAATCGCCGTACAGAGAAGAAACCCATGGGCTGAAAGGTTTCTCCGCCGCGAATGAACGTTTTCCTGCCTTGTGAGCTGTAGCGGAATGTATTTTAAACCGTTACCGGTTAGACGCCGTTATCTGATGAAGGGCCGTTCCATACTATGGATATGGTCAAATTAAGGGTGGTACCACGACACATTCGTCCCTGACGGATGTGTCTTTTTTGCGTACAATTTATCGTCCATACAAGGAGGCAGCCACATATGCGCCAAAGTCGATTATTACTGACAACATTACGTGAATCGCCCGCAGAAGCCGAAGTGATCAGTCATCAGCTTATGCTACGTGCAGGGTTGATCCGCCAACTCGCAGCCGGAGTGTATAGCTACATGCCACTTGGAAGACGCGTTCTCCGGAAAGTGGAGCAAATCGTACGGGATGAAATGGATCGTGCAGGGGCTGGAGAGCTGTTAATGCCTGCATTGCAGCCTGCCGAGCTGTGGCAAGAATCAGGGAGATACGATGTGTACGGTCCAGAGCTGATACGTCTTCAAGACCGGCATGATCGGGAATTCGCTTTGGGTCCTACTCATGAAGAGGTCATTACGTCATTAGTACGGAATGAAGTGAACTCCTATCGAAAATTACCTGTAATGCTATATCAAATTCAAACCAAATTCCGAGATGAACGACGTCCACGATTTGGCTTGCTTCGTAGTAGGGAATTTTTGATGAAGGATGCCTATTCGTTTGATACGAGCTGGGAAGGACTGGATCAAGCCTATTGGACCATGTTCAAGGCCTACCAACGCATTTTTACCCGTTGTGGCCTGAACTTTCGTGCAGTAGAAGCAGATGCGGGTACTATTGGCGGCGAAGGCGGAACCCATGAATTTATGGCGCTGGCTGACATTGGAGAGGATACGATTGCCTCTTGTAATTGCTGTGACTATGCCGCTAATCTTGAAAAAGCCGAGCCACGAAGCATGGAAAAATCAGAAGCATTAACTGCCGCAGATAAAATGGAAAAGTTTCATACTCCAGGTCTGCGCACGATAGATCAACTGGTCAAATCGCTGCAAATACAGCCACAGGATGTGATCAAAACACTGATTTATATGAGTGACGATCAACCCATTGCTGTAGTCGTCAGGGGAGATCATGAGGTCAACGAAGTGAAAGTGAAACATATTTTAGGTAGTGAAAAATTCGAAATAGCAAGTTCAGATGCCGTATCAAAGGCGACTGGGGCCCCCTCGGGGTTCGTAGGCCCATGCGGCTTGACGATCCCTGTGTGGGTGGATTACGCCGTCGTTCAAATGTCCAGTGGCATCGCAGGCGCGAACGAGCTGGAAACCCATTATCGGCATGTGAATCCAAGACGCGATATGGATCTTTGCCATGTGGCGGATTTACGCAACGTCATGGAAGGGGAACCATGTCCTCGCTGTGACAAAGGGAAGTTGAAGTTTCATCGTGGGATTGAGATTGGACACGTGTTTAAACTGGGCACTAAATACAGCGAGAAGCTGGGCGCGACTTTTCTGGATGCGTCCGGAACAGATCAGGCGATGATTATGGGCTGCTACGGCATTGGCATTTCCCGAATCCTTTCTGCCATTGTGGAGCAAAATCACGACCAGAACGGAATCATATGGCCCCATGCGCTGGCACCGTTTCAAGTTCATATTATTCCGATCTCTGTTAAAGACAGCTTGCAAATGCAGATGGCCGAGGATTTGTATAACCAGCTACAGGATCACGGTGTGGAAGTGTTGATGGATGATCGGGAGGAACGCCCCGGGGTTAAATTCAAAGATTCGGATTTAGTGGGTATTCCCGTACGCATCGTCGTTAGTAAAGATGCTGAGCACGGGAAAATAGAGTTTGTGGAGCGAAGAACCAGCAACAAAGAAACCATTCATATCCAAGATGTAGAGCGACGGATATTGGAACTTATTCAGCAATAGTCACTCGGCTTAATAAATTACAAGCCTGCACCCTATACGGTTCTACAATCCAATACGCCCGGACTACAATCGTTTGGGCGTATCTTTACCAACAATTATTGTACAAGCATTACGTGTCTGTGTCCTGTAGAATGTGACCTTCTCCAAGTGCAATTTCATAAAAGCCTGCCATATGACGTGCCTGAAACCGGATTGGCTTGTCCCGACCTATCATAATGATATTTTGAATGTCGGCAGCGCCTTCCGAGGGGAGGGAGAAAGCTGTGACATAAGCGAATTCCTCACGCAACGTTGTATGAATGGCATTCATCAGATGATCGTGCTCACTTTTGCCCATTACATTCATGATCACGGAGCCTTCGGAATCCAGCTTTTCTTTGGCCATCCTGAAAAATTCCCGGGATATTAAATGTGGCGGCGTTCCCTGATCTGTGAAGGCGTCCAAAATAATATAATCATATGCATCCAGCGCTTCCTTCTCCAACATGCAACGTCCATCACCAACGGTCACGTTGTCCTTATCGTATCCAAAGAATGTTCGGCTGAATTCCACGACTTGTGCATCCAGCTCTGCAATCTTGAAGCGTTTATCTGTAAAATGACCCGCAATCGTCCCTATACCATGCCCAATCACAAACACGTCTTCAAATGACGGATCGTTCAGCTCCATCAGATGGATGATAGCTCTCGGATATTCGAACAGAATGCGTTGCGGATGATTCAAATCCATCGCGCCTTGTACGGCTGCATTTGAAAACTGCATCACCCGGAATAATCCCTTTTCACCATAGAGCTCTGTGGTGTCGTATACCATTATTTCATGATTATTGCTCAACTTTTTATATAGTACATCCAAGTGATCTATCCCCTTCAAGTCATACTCCACCATCATATTAGACATTTATGAGCCTGTTGTCCATATATTAAGCGGCGGTGCCGTTCTGCTCTTGCCCAGCAGCTCCAATCCGTATAATTGTTCGATCATGCGCAGCACGGAGAAATGATTGCTTTTCCCGTTGTAAGGGCCGTTTTTCAAATGAGGACCTATAATCATAGTCGGGATTTTGTTTTTGTTGCTCATGTCATCTTCGTCCCATGTTACGATTAAAAGACTATTATGCTGCGGTGCCCAGCGGGCATAAGAGGACAAGTGAGCTTGCAGCCATTGATCTGCTTCCCGAATCGTGCCGTCGTGCATATCGTGGTTCAGGTTGGGAATGACAAAAGAAACAGTCGGCAACTGATTAAAATTTTGCGGAAAGCTGGTTAAAGGCATATTGATCGAGGCAGGCAGGGTGGTGAAATTCACCCAAGGATTATGTTTTCTGGCATACAGGGTTTTCAGATCATAAGGGCCTGTAAATCCGGTTTTGGGTAATCCCTCTGAGTAGCCCCCGAACGTATATCCATGTTTCATAAGCTCCAATGCCAGACTGTTGGCGTTCATCTTCTTGGGAGTCAGATCATTGTTCACCCCTTGATTGGAACCGGAAAACAAATCCAGATAGTTCGGTTGACTCGGGTGTTCGATTGCATAATGATCCATCAGAGAGACACCGTTTTTCATCAGGTCATTCATAAAGGGCGCGGAGGAATTGCCTGATATTTTTTTTGACGAATGATTTTCTTCCACAACAATGACGATATGATCAATGCGGTGCGGAGATTTGGCGGCATTGGACTGCGTTGTTTCAGACTTGACGGGTGTGACCGCCAAAGCCGAGGGTTGAACGCCCTTAGCGTCAGAACGGTTCGTAAACCAGCCGGAATGGGACATTATACAAAAGGCTGCCGTTAGAGCGATGGCGGTCAACAGTATTTTCATTTTCAACAGAAGAACCTCATTTCATGATAAATTGATCACAGAACTGTGTTCATAGATTCATGATTAAGCTTACTCAGGACACATTAAAATATCATGAGAAAAATAAAATGAAAAGATCATTATTTTTTAATGTACATAGAGTAAACTGGTTTCTATATCAAGCATACTAGGAAAAGACGCCCCAAGCATAGAAAGGATAGCTATGAAGAAGATACTGCTGATCGAAGATGAGAAAAATTTGGCCCGTTTCATTGAGCTGGAACTAAAGCATGAATCTTACGAGGTAACCGTCAACTATGAAGGGCGGAAGGGGCTGGAGTCTGCGTTAAACGAGGAATGGGATATCATCCTGCTGGATTTAATGCTCCCAGGCCTCAACGGAATCGAAGTATGCCGA
Organism: Paenibacillus sp. LT-B23; assembly: GCF_059417685.1. NCBI lineage: Bacteria > Bacillati > Bacillota > Bacilli > Caryophanales > Paenibacillaceae > Paenibacillus > Paenibacillus sp. LT-B23. The sequence continues at coordinate 46,656 of NZ_JBSQBM010000022.1, forward strand.
CGGATTCGCAAAACGAAACAAACTCCAATCATTATGCTAACTGCCAGAGACGGTGTGATGGACAAAGTAATGGGGCTGGACAGCGGCGCAGATGACTACATCCCCAAGCCTTTTGCCATTGAGGAGTTGCTGGCACGGATGCGTTCTTTGCTGCGACGCAGTGGTTCTGTGGAGGATACCACCCAGATTATCTACAATGGACTGGTGCTGGACAGCGAGGCCCGCGTTCTGACAAAAGACCAGAAAATTGTAGAATTGACGAAGCGTGAATTTGATCTGCTGTCCATATTAATGCAGAATATTGGGCGCGTTATGACCCGGGAGAGATTACTGGAACTCATATGGGGCTATGATTCAGAGGTGGAGACGAATGTCGTCGATGTGTATATTCGATACCTGCGAAGCAAAATCGACGAGCCTGGGGAACCGAGCTTTATTCAGACACTACGCGGATTGGGGTATGTGATCCGAAAATGACAACGTTAAAATCCATATTCTCCCGGTTGCCTATTCGTTGGAAATTGTCGGTGTGGTCTTCGTTGCTGCTATGCATTTTGTTTGTTTTGTACAACGGTGTCCAATATTTTACGATTAACCAATGGATGATCAGCGAGGGAGAAGTGAGTATCCGCAAGAGTATGAACGAAATCCAAAGTTTTTTTCAGGAAAAACACATATCCGCACAGGAAATCGTGAACAATCGACGATTTATTGAGGATATGAATGATCCGCATCAAATGATCCGAATTTTGAATGAGCAAGGAGCCCCGCTATTGAGTGTCAGTGACGAAATGCCTGAGGATTGGTTTCCGCCGCAAACAGCGCAAAGCGCCAGGATTATGACTGCATGGCATCTGGAGGATCAGGTCTTGATCATGCGAAGTCCGCTGAATTCAGGTCGCTTTAAGGGAACGGTTGAAATCATCAATAACATGGAGAATTTAGAGAAGGTGAGTGACAAAATAAAGGGTGTCATGATTGCGGGTGGTATAGGAGCTATTCTATTAAGCGCCTTAGGAGGAATTTTTCTGTCACGCCAGTTGATCCGGCCGATTCAATCCATGACGGATACGATGACAAGAATACGGAAAAAAGGGCTGCATGAGGAACGTGTGCAAGTATCCGATAACAATGATGAGCTGTCAAATCTGGGAAGAGTGTTTAATGGGCTGATTGATCAGTTGGAGCGATCTTTCCAACAGCAGAAGCAGTTTGTAGAGGATGCCTCCCATGAATTACGCACACCTATTTCGATTATTGAAGGCCATATCTCCTTATTAAACCGTTGGGGCAAACATGATCCGGCTATATTGGACGAGTCGCTCAGTGTTTCCGTTCAGGAGCTTGAGCGTTTGAAAGGCATTGTAAACGATCTTCTGGAGTTAACCAGGGCGGAATCGGGTACCCTTGAGCAAAATGTGCCTGCAATAGACATCCTTCACACTGTTCAGTATACACTTACCAATTTTGCCATGCTGCATCCTGATATGATATTCCGGGAAGAATTGATTCCCCTCGAAAAGGTACAGATTCACATAACGCCCCAGCATCTGGAACAATTATTATTGATCGTGCTGGATAACGCTGTCAAATATTCTGGTTCTTCGAAAGAAATCTTCGTAGCTGGTATGCTGGATCGAGACGAGGTTTATATTCATATAACCGATTACGGAATCGGAATTCCGGCGGAGGATTTGCCTTATTTGTTCGATCGATTTTACCGGGTAGATAAGGCCAGAAGCCGCGAGCAGGGCGGGACGGGATTGGGTCTTGCGATAGCCAAGCAGCTTGTCAAGCGGTATAACGGTGATATCCGAGTCAGCAGTGTTGAAAATACCGGGACAACCGTAACGCTTTGTTTTCCAATATACAGAGTCTAAATAGGTTAGATAAATCAAAGAAGCTCCGTAACCCATATCCCATGGTTTACGGAGCTTCTTTCACACTCAAGCATCGTCAGCTTGTGGTTTGTTTGATCTGTTCCAGATTTTATGTTCCATTTTTTCGTACAGGTTCAAGCAAGAGTTTACCAGTTTCTGAGGACGTTTGAAGCGCTGGAGCAGATATCGGGTACTAACTGCACACAAGGTGCCAATCAGCGCACCAGCGGCAATATCTGACGGGTAATGAACGCCAGCCCAGATACGGGAAAAACCGATAAGTAAAGCTGCGGCGAGCCACATCAATCTAAACCTCTTACCGTACAGCCAAAACGTGGCCGCCAGCGCAAAAGCTCCAATGGCGTGGTCGCTCGGGAAAGAGGCGTTGGCCGGATGCTTGATTAGTTGAATGACGGCGTGGGTGACGAAGGGACGATCCCGGTACACAAGATGCCCGATGATAAAGCTGATCCCCATGCCCAGACATACGGATACCACCGCCGATGTGGTCATCTTACGGTTGAGTTTATTTCTTGAGAACCAGTACAGGAGCAAGGCTAAAGCGAACACATATTGGGCATCTTCGGCGAAAAAACGCATCAGCCCGTTCAGAACAGAATAGTTGTTCGCTTGTTCATTAATGAGGTGAAAAATCTGATAGTCCAGGTTAGATAACATATTAGGGATTACTCCTTTTCTTATGTGATTCAAAAGTAGAAAGTAATATGATCTTAACTCTTGAACATGGGAGTATCTTTAGATGAAAATTAGAATTCCATGAGAAAAGGACATTTTTTATCACTAAATCCTTTGAACTTGTTCAAGCGTCCTTAAGGAGATATAATATACAAGGATATAATGAATACCGTTGTGTATATTCATATAGAAAGAGAGCGGGATATTATGGGACGTAAGTGGAACAATATTAAAGAAAAAAAGGCATCCAAGGATGCTAATACGAGTCGTATATATGCTAAATTTGGCGTAGAAATTTATGTAGCAGCCAAACAGGGTGAGCCTGATCCTGAATCCAATCGGGTTCTCAGAGTCGTACTAGAACGTGCAAAAACGTACAATGTACCGAAAGCGATCATTGACCGGGCGATTGAAAAAGCAAAAGGCGCCGGAGATGAAAACTATGTTGAGCTTCGCTATGAAGGCTTCGGACCAAACGGTTCTATGGTCATTGTAGATGCACTCACCAATAACGTAAACCGCACGGCATCTGATGTACGTTCTGCTTTTACTAAAAATGGCGGTAGCCTGGGTGTAAGCGGATCTGTAGCCTATATGTTTGATTCAACGGCGGTTATTGGTCTGGTAGGTAAAACCGCTGATGAAGTGTTGGAGCTGTTGATGGAGGCAGATGTAGAGGTGCGTGATATCATCGAAGAAGATGAGGCTGTTATCGTATATGCTGAGCCTGACCAGTTTCATGCTGTGCAGGAAGCCTTCAAGCAGGCGGGAGTTACAGAATTTACAGTGGCCGAACTTACCATGCTTGCCCAAAATGATATTACTCTTCCAGAAGATGCACAGCTTCAATTTGATAAATTGATTGATGCATTAGAAGATTTGGAAGACGTTCAGCAGGTTTACCATAATGTAGATTCTGATGAATAGCTTCAAGCTGAACCACCTGAATTCGTACGACAAAAAACATCGTATTCCGATACGGTGTTTTTTTGCGTATTTGCAGCTATTTCTGTGTAATTAGGCAACGGCCTTGGTTTGTTGAATGGGAGAATAGCCTTTTTTTTCTTGACTGATTAGTCTGATAAAAGTATGATCTTAGGCAAGGTGGTGAACATGGGGATTGGGAAGAGCTAAAGAATTTGATACGGAGAGTGTACTGCGAAAAGCCATGGCTGTATTTGGAGAGCATGGTTATGAGGGAACTTCTCTGACGATTTTACTGGATCAGTTGGGTATAGCACGGCAGAGTCTTTACGATACCTATGGGACGAAATATGATTTATTCTTCTCGGCTATTCAGCTCTATATAGGTGACAAAACCGACGCCGTAGTTCATCTTCTAAGTCAACCAGTGAGCATTAAGGAAGCCATAGCGATGATTTTTAATGAATCTGTCAGGGTTTTGACGGATCCCAAGCTATCCAAGGAATGCTTTATTATGAACAGTGCTATTGAACAGGTTCCGCATCATCATGAAATCAAAGTTTTTATAACTGCGAGTACAGAAAGGCTTGAGCTTGCTTTCTACAACGCCCTGGTCCGTTCTCATAAAGAGGGAGAGATTCATTCCACGGAGTCTGAGCTACGGTCGATCGCCAGATTTCTAAATCATGCCCGGCTATCGTTGACATTTACCGCCAAGACAGGCGCAAGCCCTGAGGTGCTTAAAGATATCGTGCGTACGACGCTGTCGATTTTGGATTGATTTTTTATGAGCGCTCTATAGCGTTAATTACAGGGGCAAGCGGTAAAACCGGTAGTCGCATTGCTGCCAGACTTACGCAGCTTCAGCATCCTGTCCGCTTAGCGGGACGAAGTAAATCGACAAATTTGCCCGGCTCAGATCATGTACATTTCGATTGGTACGATGAATCAACACATATAAAAGCGCTGACGAATGTAGATAAAATTTATTTGGTTGTGCCTGTATTGGACGTAAATCCCGCCAAAGTCATGATTCCTTTTATTGAAAAAGCCATTCATGAAGGCGTGAAAAGGTTCGTGCTTCTGGGCAGCGCATCTGTCCCTACGGATGGCCCGGTATTCGGACCGGTGCATCAAGCCATCAGAAATTTAGCTCCTGAGTGGGCAGTATTACAGCCATCCTATTTTATGCAGAACTTTACCGAAGGCCAGCATGTAAGCACCATCAAAAACACCGGCACGATTTATAGTGCGACAGGGGATGGGAGAGTGGGTTTCGTCAGCGCAGATGACATTGCAGAAGTGGGGGTAAGAGCTTTGATTGATGATAAGCCGCATAACACAGCTCATGTGATTACTGGACCTCATTCGTTGACCTATGGTGAAGCTGCTCAGTTTATCAGCCATGTTATAGGAAAAACGATTCAGCACATCTCGTTGTCTGACGAAGAACTGAAAGTTGGCATGATTCAGGCAGGTATGCCTGCGAACTACGCTGCCATGCTAGCGGGATTGGATCAAAGGATACGTGAAAATGGAAGTGAAGACCAAGTTACCGATACCGTGGAGCGTGTCACTGGGCGCAGCCCGATCTCATTTGATCAGTTTGTGCAAACCCATGTAGGCACCTGGAAGTAAATGTAGGGGCGTCTCAAACAGATCTGATAGCCTGGTTGAGACGCCCTTGTCAGTTGGCGACAGACACTTTACATAATGCTTGATGTTACCTTCCAGTTATTGAAATCATAGGTCCGTCTCTCTCTGTCATGAACCAAATCGAGTTTATTTCCATTAGGTGGCATATACGATTTCCATCTCTTTACCTGTTAATCCTTTGTAATAGACCCGGGGATTGGTATCGTTAACACCGCTGAAATCCACTACGGTTTTCGTCAGCACAGCCTCAGCAAAGCAGTCAAGCTCTCTAATGCAAGAACCGCCTGCGTAGTCCATAAGAGGCGCTGTTTCAACGATGACCGCATTTTTTGCCCCGTCACTCCGCAACGCTCTCTGATAACCTCCGTATTTCCACGATTCCGTGTCATAAGGCCAATCGTAAGGTTGTGCCGTCCTGACAGCCATCAGCATTTTACCTGTATGGAAGAATATCCAGCCGTTCCTATTGAATGGGTCCTGTTCGATCGTTGCTTTGATTCCGTTATATGAAACAGGGCCGTCGATCCATGTATTTGAATTTGTGATATTGTATACCGCAATGAGTGCACCGTCGTCCTGAAGCACTTCCTCCATATTTGTTCCGCCAATCCAATATTCCGAGTTGGACGGATTCAAGTTAATCGGCTCACTGAAGTGTTGCTTCATGAAGAACGTATTTGGTTCGTCACTGTATGTATCTCCCACCCATTTGATGCCCCAACGATGAAGCTGGTTTTGTGCGAGCCGATTGTCCTTTTGACTGAATACGGCGTAATCTGGGGTGATGTAGCTTGTCTTATACGGTTTGTTACTGTTTCTAGGCATCCGTTCCTTATGTGTGTAAGTTGTAGAACGGGCTGTCGCTATACTCTTGAAAATGTCTGGTAACTCGTAGTTCGCAACCGTAAATGGAATCGTGGTAAATTTCAGATTGGTTTCATTGCCGAGATATATCGGCTTACGACTGTCTCCAAACAACATCCACAGTAGCACTGCACTCTCATCAAGTGTATATCCCGGCTCTTGCTGCGCATTATATGTTCTGGCCTGACTGGTCACCCAGTACCCATGCAGCCACTCCCCTACGATACTGGCAAAATACCACTCCAACGTCAGTTTGGCCATATTCCGCAATGTCGCATCTTTCAAGTGTTCAGTAATGAACAATAGCGGTCCTACATGATGGATAAAATATGTTGGGGAGTCGTATTCAAAGTACCCCTGTTTTGTAATTGTGGGAAGTTCGGACAGCAGATAACTTCTGGCGATGGTAGCATAATTCACCGGATAATCTGGCCATTCTTCCGCTCCGACAACCCCGACTGCCGCATACATGAGCCGTTGATTTTCTGTATTTCCCGACAGAGCCGTCCCATCGGCATTCAAAATGTTAAAACTGAGCATTTTTGCTTTTACTTTATCCTTTAATGCGGGTGTGTAATACTCTTTATACTTCATATAAGCTTCCATTACGTTAATTCCCCAGAACATGTCTTTATTCCGATCCAAATGAATGTTGACGTAGGCAAGTCCAGTGCTGATATCTCCTTTGGAAAATTGCGCCATAGCGGCATAACCACCGACCTTTCGGCCCTGATCATACTCACTGTAAGGGTAGCCCAATGCTGCTACATCGTCGATTACGATCAGTTTGCGCTCCTGTAGTGAGCCTGTTAAAATCTCTTTTTTAAACATAATTACAGCCACTCTCCTGATAATGGAATAATAACGCAAAAATAGTATAAATTTAGCGATGTGAGAGAAAGAAAAACCTGAACATAAATTTGGCTGAGATTTGCGAATTTTAATTGTTAGAAGAGATTATTTGTTGTAATTATAAGATATTTGGTTATTAATTTCAATATTTTTACTAAGTTTTTATTGTGAAAATATAGCATTAGAGTCAAGATGCAATCTACCCGGGATTATTCCGGCTATGTCCCGGGTAAGTTTTCTTCTATGCTTTTTAGCTGATTATGATGATGGTTGGGTTTGATCTATTCCGGATTTCGTCAGGTAGATCACCAAGATTAAAATAGTTACGAGAAAAATCACGCTAGTTCCAGCCGTACCCAGGCCAAGCCCGCCATCAATGTGAGATTGTGACAGATAATCCCCAAGTGAGGCGCCGAGAGGCCGGGTCACAATGTACGCCAACCAGAAGGACCATACGGCATTGAATTTAAGCCGATAGTGGGCAAGCGTAATGATACCAATCAGTGACGCAAACATAAACGCCGACCTCCAATAACCTAAGTCAAGGCCCTCTGATATAAGATCACCAGCTGCTGTACCCAAGGCAAAGGTAAAGAATATCGTTGCCCAGTAGAATATTTCACGCTTGATCGTGTAAATAGAATGAATGGATAATGTTTTTTCGCTCCCATACCAAAGCGTAAAAGTCCCCAGTAGAGCAAGAGCAAAGACGGTTGTCGTAACTTGCAGCGAGATCCCTATGTGATCCACAAGGTTATCTGAAACGAGCGTGCCCACAACACTGACGAGAGTCACTACGAGCCAGTAGATCCCGGGAATATATTTGCGTGACCTGAACTGGAATAGAAGTGTGACGAGTAAGAGAACAACCATGGCCACAGTTGTACGAGTCAAACCCCAATGTAGATTGAAGTTCAAAAAGTCGGCAGCGGTTTCTCCCACGGTAGTCGTCATAATCTTAATAATCCAAAAGAAAATGGTGACCTCCGGCACCTTGTTTAGCATTTGCCAGCCTATAGATGGTTTAACCAAATCCTCTGTGGAAATGGGCCGACTCTCGCTTTTCATGTTCTGATCCCGATCCTCTTGTTTCATTCATAATCCTCCTCATATACTGGAAACCTTCTTAAATGCTTCTCCCTCCTGAACAATGTACATAAAGATCATGAAATGATAGTGAGAATTACATGTGAAAAACCATAGAACATTTAAGCTTAGATTAGAAACTGATTAGAAATGAGGGATTTCAATGTATCCAATGCCCTGTCTAGGGGCGGAGGGGGAAATCAACCTGTAGATGGACTTCAAAGCGACTGCTATTGGTTAAACTGGTTACGTGTAGTTGAGTAAAATAAGGAATGTGAGGGAAGAACATGGGCAGCTATGTCATCATTTTGGTTATCATCGTTTTTTTAATGCTAAAAGAGAAAGAAATCCTCCCGTCCCGCTTATGGATTACACCAGTGTTGTTTGCTTATTTAACTTTTTCAAGCATGACTGGAAACACCCTGACAGCAGCAAGCTTCTTTCTGTACTTGATTTGTTTGCTTGTCGGGCTTGCCATCGGCGCATGGAGAGGGAAGCTGGAAAAGGTTCGAATCCATCCTGTGACCGGAAAAGCAACCTCTCAAGGCTCCATTGTCGGTGTTATTCTTTTCATAGCGGTTATGCTTCTTCGTGTATTGGCGGGTTTATGGGGAGCGCATCATATTTTTCTGTCTTTAAGTACGGCTGTCTTATTTATTCCGTTGGGCAGTGTCATTGCACGTCGATATATTATTTATCTAAAGTACCAGCAATTGCAGGGACAACGCCGTTAGATATTAGGGATGACCAGCTGCTATAATGTGAGCAGAAAAACAAAATACTGGAGAAGGTGTCACAATGAAAATGACGAAACGAATGCGGGACAGCTTGTACCCAATAGGAGCGTTCTGACGGGTATGTTCCCTATGCCCATTCAACAAAAGTTGGCAGCGATTTGGAAATATATAGTAGCCCACTCCCGAAACATGATTTTAAGTCTGATTTTGTTATATGCTCTTGCAGGAATGTTCAAAACGCCTTCATTATGGAATGCGATAGCAGGTCTGTTATTAGGAATCGTTTACCTGGCCTTGCTTTGGAGTACAAAGTGGTTGCATCATAGCGGAAAACGCACGATTATTGTCATTGGAATCTGGCTATTAACAACCTTTTACTGGATAGCGTTCGACGCGGGTGAATTAGTGTTTGCCCTGCTTTGCTACCTTATTGCTTATAGCGTGCTGCGATTGCCGATCCTGCGCTCTGTTTTACTGACCCTCGCGATCATTACAGCGGATGCAGTCATTCTCCACATGCAGCATGTGTACTCAAGTGATATTGTTGCGTATTCCGTAATGCATGCAGGTATATACGTCCTATTCTGGGGAACGAGAATCAAGCGGGAAGCAGCCGAAACGAGCAAATGGCACTATGAGCAATTGCGGGAAATTCATGCGGAATTAGAGGAAGCCCACCTAGAGCTTCAAGAAACGCATCGTGAACTGGAATCGGCTACGAATCGTTTATTACATTATGCTGTCCTGGAAGAACGAAGCCGGATATCCCATGATCTTCATGATAGCATCGGACACGGTTTAACCTCCGTCATTGTTCAGCTTCAGGCATTGCCTTATATGATGAAAATGGATGCCAATGAAGCCGAGACAGCTTTACGGACTGTTTTGGAGGTGGCACGTGGTTGTCTTCAGGAAGTGCGTTCCGTCGTGCATCAGATGGCCATCGATAAAACGGGGCTTGGTCTGGTTGCCCTGCGAAGTTTGGTTAAGCAAGTTCAAGAGCAAGTCGAATTTCATATCAGCTTCTCCGTAGATGGACGAACGGGAAGGTGGGAATCTACCCTATCTGAATTACTGTATCGGATTCTTCAGGAGGCACTCACCAATGTTATTCGGCATGCGCAAGCGTCCCGGGTTGATATTACAGTCTCAGAACATACAGGGAAATTGACTATGATCGTAACTGATAATGGAGGATGGACAGGGACCAATCAGAACCATTCGGGTTTTGGGCTTTCAGGCATGAAGGCACGATGCGAACGGGCAGGAGGATCTTTAGAGATTCTAACGGCTGATCCGCATGGAATGAAGCTCGTGATTCAGGTGCCGACGGCCGTTGGGAAAACTGAAATGAAAGGTGAAGAGGAATGACAGGACCATTGATCCGAGTAATCCTTGTGGACGATCAGCATTTGGTCCGGCATGGCTTACGATTTATCATTAACGCTCAGGAAGACATGGAAGTAACGGGTGAAGCATCAGGCGGCCGCGAAGCCGTCGAACTGGCGGCACGTGTCCGGCCACATGTGGTGCTAATGGATGTTCAAATGTCAGAAGGGGGAGGAATTGAAGCAACCCGTGACATCGTAGACGCTATACCGGATTGCAAGGTTGTCATTCTGACCACATTCGATCAGGAGGATTATGTGTATGATGGCATCCGTGCGGGAGCAATCGGGTATTTATTAAAGGACGCGGCACCTGATGAACTTGTAGATGCAGTTCGGGCAGCCAGCCGGGGAGAAGCGATCTTCAGAACTGCGATTGCCGCCAAAGTTATTGGAAAGGCCATCCGTTCAGCGCATGAATTTCGGGCACCAGATCAGATATCAGTTACTATGCCGCCTGAACCATTTACAGATAGAGAACTGGAAGTTTTGCAACAGATGGCTTACGGACTACGTAACGAAGAGATCGCCGCCAGGCTTTATATCGGTGAGAGCACAGTTAAGACACATGTTCATCGAATTCTTCAAAAATGCGCGGTTGAAGATCGCACGCAAGCGGTTGTATTTGCCATTCGTAACGGAATTGTAAAGTAGATAAACACGGAGCGTTCATTGGACTCCACTCGTTGACATTACCGATATGGTGTTGCGCGTGACCAGACGTTTCCCAATATCGTTGGTGATCAGGAAAGGATCGATTTCAAACGAGACACCTTCCCGTCAGGCTGTAGCACCTTGTATGGGGATGGTAAGAAATTGGGAACCGTCCGTAACCGACAGGTCTTTCCGATTTGACCTTAAAACATCATACTCGAGAATCTCCAATACACTGCTAAAGGAAAGATAGTTTATTTAATTTTGGTTTATCAACCGCACACGATTGAACACTCTTCTTCTTCGTGCAAAATAATCTCTTTGGAACAAGACAAGTTTTATTTCAAGCTGCTTCACGTCGTCTGCCACCTTTACGAAATTTTATACAGTATATGATTAGGGGAGGGATGAAGTCCGCCCCAGTTATAATGCTACAAAGATATAGGCTGCCGGCTAAAGTCGGAGCCTATATCTTTGTATACTAAGTAGCTATGGATAACTAATAACGGTACAGGGATGCAGTCGGCGCTTTGGAACAGCTCTTTATATCTGTTCGTTAAATGATTAACTTGCGTTTAACTCCGGTGTTTGTTTCATTTTAGATGCGTTTAGAGTAGTGTAGATAATTAAAGCTATAAGAATTGTAACCAGTACCAGCGAAGATCCCATAGTCCCTAAATCCAATCCTCCCTTTGCGTGGGATTTGGTAAGAAGGTCTCCAAATGTCGCTCCAAAAGGACGTGTTAATACAAATGCTAGCCAGAATAAAAATACTCGTGAAATATTTGTGAAATAAGTTAATAGTAGAATAATACCCAGCAAGCTCCCTATTAAAACCGCTCCTCCTACAAAACCAAGACCGGAACTATCCGCCAAAAAATCACCTAAAGCAGTACCTAAAGTGTTTGAGAACAAGATGGCAATCCAATAAATCAATTCTACTTTCCGTGTAGTAATATTATTGACGTTCAATGATCGCTCACTAAAATACCAAAATGAAAAAATGGCTAACAATATACATACTAAAATTAATGATCCCGTTGCATAACCCAACCCTAGGCTACGATCCATGTAGTCTGACATGGTCGTGCCAGCAGTGCTCGTTGTGAGAATTACAGTCCAATAAAGAAATGGATGGTACTTCTTAGAAGAAAGTTGAAAAATAAGACTAATTAAAAAAACACTAAACAAAATCATGGAGCTAATGGCATAGCCTACATTAAGGGTTTGTGACAATAAGTCACCTGCGGTTTCACCCAGCGTAGTAGCGCAAATCTTCATAATCCAAAAAAAGGCCGTGACTTGTGCAATTTTTTGCATCTTTCATTTCTCACTCCCCGAATTTTAACAGCCTTTTATGTTTATAAAGTGCTATTTGCTTTAATATATTCGGAGATAATTAAATTCACATTAGAAAGCAGTAAGAAAAGCATGAGGATGTGCTTTTTTCTGAGAGCACGGACAAGACGCACGTTCACCAGATTCTTCAGAGTTCATCCTTTGGATAAAAAGAATAACCGGGATACTTGACGACGGGCCATTTTACCTTCCGCAATTTAGAGGTCACATCTGCGCCAACATGTAAATTGCTCTGAATGAGCTCTGTCGGTGTAAGTGCCATCCATTGATTCAAGGAAACATCTGCAAAATGGTCACTTTTAAACATTTCAAGAAACCATAGCGTGCTTGAGCCTGTATTTTGGATGTAATGACCGAAAGCAAAAGGTACATATCCAACATCCCCGGCTCTGAAATCAAATGTGCGCGCCGCACCATTTCCGCCAAAAACAGTCATTCGGCCTTGCCCGGCAAGATAGTATTGCCATTCGTCATTATTGGGATGCCAGTGCATTTCTCTCATTGCACCAGGCTCAATCTCAACGAGAGCAGCCGCGATCGTTTGGGATATCGGAAAATTGGAGGAATCGACGATTCGTACGCTTCCACCCGGCGTTTTGATGGGAGGCTGAGCGAGTAATTCATATTTAAAGGATTGAGGCAACGTACCATAGGGAGAAGAAACCGCTTGACTTTGGATTGAACCGGGAACGGCATCCTGATAGATATATACTTGTTCTTGAGGGATGGATGAAAAAGCAGCTTCAGGAACGCCAAAATTGGCAGACAGTACATTTTTTGGAGTATGTGCAAACCAATCGGAGATGGATAAAGTGTTCAAATCAGAGAAGCTGCCGTCATCAAAAACCAGCAAAAATTCGCAGCCTTCCTCAAGACCTTGTATTGAGTGTGGAATGCCGGGTGGAAAATACCAGAGATCACCAGGGCCCACATCAGCAATAAAATTTCTTCCTTCTTGGTCGACGGCAGTAATACGGGCACTCCCCAACAGCATATAAGACCATTCCGCCTGCTGGTGCCAATGAAGTTCGCGCACGCCGCCCGGTGTCAAACTCATATTAACTCCGGCAAGAGTTGTGGCAATTGGTAGCTCCCTTACGGTTACTTCTCTTGACCATCCACCGTGATTCAACTCCATATGGGCATCTGAAAAAGAAAATCTCATGTTCGGAATGAGTCCATTATCTGTTACGGGCGGAACCAGCATGTCGGGATTTTGCAAATCCCTCATCACATCACGGGGGCCATTATCAATGCCTCCAGCACCATCACTTCTGATGGGCTGCGGCACACTGGCATTTTTCGGGGAATCATTATGCATCATTTGATCTTCCTCTCCAAGTTGAAGCTTCATCTATCTTAGAATTAGAGAAAATCCGCATAAAGATTTTATGAATTGTTGGAGGGTTTTATGCTTTCTGAGTCAGATCCGCAAACTGTGCATCAATGAGCCGGGCTAAATCCTGCGGACTTAACTCCAGTTGGGTTCCAATTTTTCCGGCGCTCACAACAATGGTTTCCAACTCTACTGCAGGTTGGTCAATAAAAGTAGGATAGAGCTTTTTCATTCCTATGGGAGAGCAGCCACCCCGGATATACCCGGTATGCTTTTGCAGTTCTTTGACTGGAAGCATTTCGATTTTCTTCTCGCCCGCTGATTTAGCTGCCTTTTTGAGATCAAGCTCTTTATGTACAGGAATCACAAAAACAAACAGATGTTGTTTGCTATGTGCAACCAACGTTTTGAAAACGGCTTCCGGGGATTTCCCAATTTTCTCAGCTACGTTCATACCATCTATTTTTCCATCCTGATGCTCATAACTCAGCATGTTGTAGTAAATGTCCTGACCATCCAATATTCGCATTGCGTTTGTTTTGCTCACACTCATCTTATTTCGTCGTCCTTTCTAAAGCTCTTGCCGAGGCAATTGTTGCAATCCTATACCCCGGCAGAATCATTCTACTCTTACTTAGAGGCGTTGCAAGTCATCTACATAGTCCTTTGCTTCCTTTAAAGAGAGGTCTTTAGCTACTCTTAGCTCTTTTATTGCCTGAATCTTTTTGCCTTCTCTAATCAGCATGAGCAGTCTTTCATTGATATCCTCTGAAACTTCTGTGTTTAGCACATGTGGTGGTGTAGTAGCAGTTGGGCCAGATAGTGATATTCCCGACGCTCCAGAACGATTCTCAAGACGCTCTACATCGGATTTCAAATCATTAAGTCGAGCTTGCAAGCTGTAGACTTTGATCAAAAGTATGACGGAGATGATCAAAGCGATCAATGCTATAAATTCCATAGTTTCCACTAAAGTTCCCCCTTTTTCACTTGATTTTATCCCAGAGATGCCACACTGGAATCTTTTCAATATAAATAGTATAGCATGATGATTTACGTTATATTATCTGGAATCGCTGAATTTACATGAGTACGGAGTGGGGAATATTCTTGAACCCGTTGCTACTCCGAATCCATAGAAGGCTACGAATTGACTTTTTGCAGACAGAGCGTTATATTACAGCATATTGTAATGCTTTTAATAAGTGTCGCAAAAGGAGAGGATTCAAATACTGCCAGTCTCCAATAATGCAATCCGAGTCAAACAAATTAATGTGGAGTTAGTCAAAAACACACTGAAGTCTCTTGAATATGCGACCAAGTCGTCCATAGCGAGCATAACTGGACTCAGTGTGGCAACTTGCGGCAATATTCTGAAGGAGCTTCTTCAAACCGGGGAAGTGTTAGAGACAGAGCTGGAGGAATCCAACGGTGGACGCCCGGCAAGGCGGTACAAATATAACGCCGATTATTCCTATATTCTCTGTTTACATGTGAAAACAGAAGGCGGAGTGCATACTCTCACTTATGCAGTTGCCAATTTACTGGGCGACATCATTGTAGAGAAGACCTCGATTGTGCCTTATATTGATTATGAGGTCATAGAGAACCAAATTGGAGAACTCATTAACATCTATGCAAATGTCAAAGCGGTTGGCATTGGCATTCCTGGGGTTGTACATCAAGGGGTTATCGGTGTGTGTGATATCGACCCACTCATAGGAATTCCTCTGGGCCCGCTGCTTTACAACAAATACGAACTGGAAATCACTATTGAAAATGATATGCATTTAACAGTCTACGGATTTTATAAGATGCAAAATTATGATGAGGACAAAACCTTTGCCATTGTTACTTTTCCCAAGGATAATTTCCCGGGAGCGGGCTTTATTGTCGATGGACACTTGTTAAAAGGAAATACTAAATTTGCAGGCGAAGTTTCCTTTTTACCCTTTGATATGACAAGAGAAGAACAGCTCAAGCAGATAAAAAGTGCTCAGGGATTCGTTCCACTGGCTATAAAGACGATCACTTCCATTATTGCTGTTATTGATCCTGTATCTATCGCTTTGACCGGAGAATTATCCAAGCCTGCTGTATTGAACGATATTTATACTGGCTGTCTTAAGGATATACCAGCAGAGCATATGCCTGAGATTTTTGTGAAAAACGATACGTATGACGAATACATGAACGGGTTGATTTCGGTGACCCTTGAAAGTCTTACGTACAATTTGCAATTGGTGGAAAAAAGAAAATAGAGAGCGGCATACATCTATAATTCCGGAGAGGATAATATCTATTATGAAAAAAACATTATTATGGGAAACGGGAACATGGACCAATGCTCCATTGTCAACTTGTCAAGATGGCGACGCCCTCAAGGTGACAGCCAAAGAGGGAAGTGACTACTGGAAAAACACATTATACGGATTTGATCGCAGCAGCGGACATGCTTTATTGGCAAATTGGGAAGATTCTGAGGCCATAGAGGTCACATTTCAGCTTGCATCCTTTAATGAACTCTATGACCAGGCTGGAATTATGCTGTATCAAGGACCTGAGCAATGGATTAAAGCGGGGATTGAAATCAATGACAATATTCCCCAATTGGCTGTCGTGGTAACTAACGGCTATTCAGATTGGTCATTGTCCGCTGTGCCGGATTGGGTCGGTAAGGAAGTGACCTTGCGCGCTTCGCGGATGAACGATGCAGTGATTATCCGTGCCCGGACAGAATCCCACGGTTGGCGCACAGTGCGTGTGGCGCCTTTTCCTTATAAATCTGCAAAACAAGCTGGTCCTTTTTTATGTTCGCCAACTCGTGTCGGCTTTGAGGTTACTTTTACACGCTGGGTAACTACAATGCCGGATGCCGATCTTCATATAGATCCACCTATGTAAAGGAACATTCTTATGATGAAAAATCAGAGTGAAAAAGAAAAAATGTTAGCGGGTAAGCCCTATAAAGGGATGAGCGAGGAGCTTCTGAATGATCGGCAATACGCTAAGGAAGTGTTGTTTGACTTCAATACTCTGCGTCCTAGAGAAATAGAAAAACGCAACGAACTGCTGAAGCAGATATTAGGTAAAACGGGCAAGACCTTTTTTATTGAACCTCCATTTCGTTGTGATTATGGATACAATATTACGTTGGGTGAGAATTTCTACTCCAATTATAATTTTACAGTATTGGACTGTGCTCCAATTACGTTTGGAGATCATGTATTGCTCGGGCCAAATGTCAGCATCTATGCAGTGAACCATCCCACACATCATGAATTGAGAGTTCAAGAGTATGAATATGCACTCCCGGTAACTATCGGAAACAATGTATGGATTGGTGGAGGCGCAATTATTAATATGGGAGTAAGTATTGGAGACAATACCATTATAGGTTCTGGAAGTGTGGTAACTAAGGATATACCAGCCAATGTAATAGCCGTTGGAAATCCATGTAGAGTACTGCGTAAAATTACAGATGAGGATAAGAAGCAATTTGCTCATTTGGACGACAACTAGATTTCATAACAACTATCAGCTCACCTAAAGGAGGCTGTCCCGTTCGCCATTTTTGTGGCCTTTGGGATAGCCTTTTTTTATATATACGAACCTCAGATAATATCAGGTCACAGCAAGCATATTGTATATTTTCATGGTTCGCACATCATCTTTGGAAATTTTAAGCTCATGAATTAGCTCGGGAGTTTCTGGAATGGGTGTTCTCGAAAAAAGCATTTTTAAAGCAATTGGCATAAAGGGGCGGAAGGAAACGCCGGACATGAGACCCCACTTCTGCTCAGATTCCAGAAAAGAAGCCAGAATATTGATGGTCAGATTTTCGAGAGGGGTAGCCTGATTTTTGAGCATAAGAGTGGTCAATGTGTCATAGTGCTCCGTATGCCCCCAATATGTATTTTCGCATTCCTGATAATGTTCAAAATTTTTAACATTCATATATAACATCGTCTTATAACGATTGTCATCCGGCTGTGCCAGCATGTCCACTACACATCTTACCAGCTTATTAATTCGTCCATCATAAAAATAAGAATAAAACCGGGTGGAGTTCTTGAAAAAAGTGGAGGGAAGTGTATGAATCAGCGTGGAGGGCTGTCTCGGTTCGATATAGAGAAGCTGCTCTACCTGAACGTTTAACGCTTCTGCAATGCTGTACAAGATGACGAGGTCAATGGTAATATCGCCACTCTCATATTTGGATAACGTAGCTTTGCTTTTGTAAATCATGTCCGCCAATTGTTGAACGGTCAATCCCTTAATTTTTCGGAAGCTTCTGATTTTTTTACCCACTTCCTGATTAATATTATGCATTGTTCACTCTCCCAATCATGTTTCCTGAGAATATTACAAATGATGATTTTGTATACGTTTCGATATATTTATAATTATTATACCATTTTATACGTGATTTAAGTATTCTGACGAAACAAAAATGATGATTTGTTTCATATCAATAGATTTTATTACGTTTGAGTCTATGAAGAGCTGTATGCCATAATGAATCCATTCATGAGAAGCAGGGACGGAAACAGGAAGGGGAACAGAAAGCGTGAATTATAATTTTGATGAGGTTATTGACCGTAGAGGCACCAACGCCATGAACACTGACGGCTTCCGGGAGTATATTTTTAAGGCCGAGGGCGATATGGTTTTTCCTTATAAGGATGATGAATTTATTCGCATGTGGATCGCTGACATGGAGTTTGCCACACCTCCTGAGATTATTAAAGCAATCAAGGAACGGCTGGATAAACGGATTTTTGGCTATAGTCAGGTGTTTGATCCTAACTATTACCTTGCTGTGGTCGGCTGGACGCAGCGGTATTATAACTGGACTTTTTCAGAGGTGCAGCTGGTTACTTCACCGGGGATCATTCCTGCTCTCTATGAGCTGGCCGAATACATTTGCAAGTCGGATGAAAAAGTGCTGATCCTTACACCATCCTATGCCTTCTTCAAGGCTGCGGCGGATTATAACGGCTTGGAACTGGTGTGTTCAGAACTAATCAATCAAGAGGGGCATTATACGATTAATTATGAAGACCTGGAAGCGAAAGCAAGAGATGAAAAGGTGTCTCTATGCATTTTCTGTAATCCGCATAATCCATCTGGCCGTGTATGGACCAAGGAAGAGTTACAGAGAGTAGGGGAGATTTGTCTTGAAAATGAGGTCTGGATTATATCGGATGAAATACACTGCGATTTGTTGAGGAACGGGCAAGTCCACACCCCGATGGCCAAACTTTTCCCGGACTCAGATCGGATTATCACTTGCATGGCTCCTAGTAAAACCTTTAATATGGCCGGGTTGATGTTTTCGAATGTCATCATTCCCAATGAAACGCTCAGGGGAACCTGGAAAGCGCGTCATTACGGCTTTAAAAATCCGCTTAGTATTGTCGCAACACAAGCTGCATACTTGCATGGAGATGAGTGGCTGCGGCAATTAAAAAATTATTTGGACGAGAATTTTAAATTTACCAAGCAATATTTGAACCGTTACTTGCCAGAAGCTATATTCCATATTCCAGAGGCGACTTATCTGGCATGGGTTGATATCAGCGCCTATGTACCGAAAGAAGAGAATTTACCTTTGTTTTTTGCCAATCATGCCGGAGTGTTATTGGAAGACGGGAAGATGTTTGTTGCCAACGCTGAGGGATACATTCGTCTGAATCTGGCTTGTCCGAGGTCCATGCTGGAAGAAGGCCTAAGAAGAATATGCAAGGTGCTAACTGAAAATCCATTAATCCTTAATCTCACCTAATTCCTTATTAATATATAGATATGTATGAATCATTCCAAAATATAGATCCCTATAGAAACGATAAAATCGTACCCATGAAAAGAGCCGTCCTCAAATCGATCGAGGGCGGCCTTTATACGTGTGCATCCTAAACTTTTTATTTCCTTTCCATTCGACTTTCATTGTTAGCCATAACGTCATGCCAAATAAGGCGTATGACCGTGCCTTTCCCTAAAGACGTGTCGACCGTAATTTGCCCTCCCATGGCCTCAATCAGCCCTTTGGATACAGCCATGCCAAGACCTGTCCGATTCGGCGTAGTAGAGGTATTGGTTCCCCGGTAATAACGCTCAAATAATCGGCTTACCGTATTTTCATCCATTCCTCTCTGAGACTATCGGTTTGCTGACGCAGTACCTGATCTCTTTGCAGGGTACCTGAGAGCTTATCAATAGAATCCATCACATCCGCAAAAATGAGGTAACGTCGCTTCCATTTGCCTGAACCCATCCGGCTGAATGTACGACCTGTTTCTTCCATATATTCGGAGGAAAGATGGAAGCCATATCTTTCACTGTACATGGTGCGAAGGGAAAGCTCTTGAAGAGTATAGGCTATGGATGCAGATGTTGGGCGATTGTAGGAAGCAAGCTCCGACCCGGTTGCATCCAGTAACTGTACGTAGCCACCAAGCTGTTTGAGACGGGCAGTGACTTCATGGGGCAATATCAGCTTTCCATCCAAAGACAATGTTCCCTGACTGCTTACTGTTTTTAATAGGGTTCCCATAGGATTAGGCTGACCATATAGCAGCGTGAAAGTTCGACCATCCTTCTCCTGAACCCAAAGAGAAAGCCCATAGGGGAAGGAGTGGGTACATGTCCAATTAAGAGACGAACTCGCCGGGCGCATATTTCTTCGGTACATCTTGCGGCGTATTGTAGGACTGATTCACCTGCCCGTTTTCGTCAAGACTTTGCAGCCAGCCGCCGTTTTTCTTGACCTGCTCTAGCAAAAGTGGATCAAATCGCATGCCGTCCTTGCCTATTTCGGAGGACGCTACAAGCTGAGCTAATCCAGTAGAGGCAAAATCATTGGAGAGGCGGATATCGACCAAGCGTTGATACGCCCAAAAGAACGTAACAGCAGCAATCAGGAACGCGAGAGCTTCAGCGGTAGCCAACTGAAGCACGAATCGTATCATTAGCTTGCGTTTGATATTCATAATCGTTGGGAACTCCCTTTTTTCGCTTGTACGAGCTTATAGCCAAGTCCTCTAACATTTACGATAAAGCTTGGATTGGCAGGATCAGGTTCAATTCGTTCTCGGATGCGATGAATATGTACCATGACGGTATTGTTATCGGTTAATGCTTCTTCTCCCCAGACGGCTTCATATAGCTCGCTTTTGCTAAAAATTCGATTGGGGTTTTGCATAAGAAAATCAATAATTGGAAGACCAGCGCAGGACAGGCTACGACTGTTTGCTCAACACGAAGCTCGCCGGCTATTTCATCGATCTGAAAATGTCCATAGTCATAAATGGTGTTCATTTTGCCGGAGGGCTGTGCAGATGTATTATTAACGGTCAAGTAACGCCGTAGTTGTGAACGTATGCGTGCGACAACCTCTAACGGATTAAATGGTTTGGTAATGTTGTTTAAACGGAAGCTTAATTGTGCTCTGTAGATCTGAAAAAGAGTTAAGGTTTAGTTAAAGTGATGTTACACGGGATCTAAGACCGTCTTGTTAGAATGGGGTAGATAAAATAATACACACAAAAACGGGGGTGCAGCAGTGAAGAAGGCAACTAGAAAGAACAGGATAGAAATCTTCCACTATGGCAAAATGGTACTGGTGACAAGTGCGTTTGCTGCTTTTATAACGGCATGCGGAGGAGGGAACTCGGAAGTGGCCAAAGATATACCGAATGAAACAACAAATACAAAGGACCAAACGGTGTGCAGATTTATTCAAGTCTCGTTTGATCAACATCAATTGGAAGAATCGCATTGCTCCTGTGCAGGGAGAGACAATAACAGCCGAGTAATTTCAAAAAAATTCAAACTCTCAGACAAAGGTTGATCTTCAGTTTTATGATGATCAACCTTTGTTTTTTTGTTATCCAACAACAAGTTATTGAAAAATATCGTCCTCATTACAAACCAGAATGCGATTTTAAATCCGTTGACAACCTGTATATACATGATATATTCTTGTATATACAAGAGTGATGAAAGCGTTGTAATATTTAATTTAGAGAGAAAGGAATGAGTATGATGCAAACGACAAGCAAAGGCTTGTTTCACCAAGATAAGGACTGGTGGCGCAAATCGGTGGTCTATCAGGTTTATCCCAAAAGCTTTCATGATACAACGGGCAACGGAACAGGTGACATCCGAGGACTGACGCAAAAGCTGGATTATTTACATGAGTTGGGTGTTGATATTATCTGGTTACAGCCGGTATATGTCTCCCCGCAGCGTGATAACGGGTATGATGTAGCGGATTATTGCAGGATTAACCCAGATTTTGGGACCATGGAGGACTTCGAGGAATTGAGTCGGGAAATCAAGGCGCGTGGAATGCGTCTGATGATAGATATTGTGGTAAATCATTCTTCGATAGAGCATGCCTGGTTTGAGGAGGCACGACAATCAAGGGATAATGCGTACAGGGATTATTATATCTGGCGTGATCCTGCGCCTGATGGCGGGCCACCTAACAACTGGAAGTCTAAATTCGGTGGGCCTGCATGGCAATATGACCCAAGGACAGATCAATATTTTCTAACCCTGTTTGACAAAACTCAGGCAGATCTTAATTGGGAGAATCCAAAGGTACGTGAGGAAGTCGTAAATCTGCTGGAGTTTTGGGCTGAAAAGGGAGTCAGCGGATTCCGACTGGATGTGATTAATTTAATTTCCAAGGATCAACGATTCCTGAGTGATGATCACAGCATGGCTCCGGGTGACGGACGCAAGTACTATACGGACGGTCCACGCGTACATGAGTACATTCACGAGTTATATGAGAAGGTATTCCGTAAGTATAATAACGTGACTGTGGGGGAGATGTCCTCTACGTCGCTGGAGCACTGTATCCGTTACTCCAATCCAGAGCAAAAAGAACTGTCCATGACCTTCAATTTTCATCATTTGAAAGTAGATTATCCGAAGGGTCAGAAGTGGGAACTGATGCGCTATGATTTTGAAATGCTGAAAAGCCTATTCTCGGAATGGCAGATTGGCATCCAACAGGGAGGCGGCTGGAGTGCATTGTTCTTTAACAATCATGACCAGCCACGAGCGATCTCCCGTTTTCTGGATGATGGCGCATATCACGCCGAAAGTGCTAAGCTGCTGGCGACGACCCTTCACGGACTTCAAGGAACGCCCTATATATTCCAAGGCGAAGAGATTGGTATGGCCAATCCGAAGTGGTCAGATATCGAAGAATTCCGGGACGTGGAATCTCTGAATATGTATCGTATTTTGCAGGAGCAGGGCAAGAGCGCTGAAGAAGCATTAAATATGATCCGTGAGCGATCCCGTGATAATTCGAGAACACCAATGCAATGGGATGATAGTCCAAATGCGGGTTTCACTTCAGGTACACCCTGGATCAAGGTAGATGAACGATATCCACAGATCAATGTCCAGGCACAGTTAAAGGAACCGAACTCCATCTACCATCATTACCAAAAGCTGATCAGATTGCGCAAGACGGTGCAAGTCATTACCGATGGAAATTATCAACGGCTGGATGAAGCCCATCCTCAGATATATGCCTACCAACGCAGCAATGAAAAGGAGACTCTGATCGTCATCTCTAATTTTAGCGGGCAGGAGGCTGAATTCGATTTACCTGATTCATTTTACTCACAACTACAAGCTCAGGTATTGGCTTCTGCGGAACTGTTAATTGGCAATACCGAGCAAGTGCCGGAATTAAAGCAGTCTATCACATTGTCCCCATATGCTTCCTATATGTGGCTACTTCGTTAGACGCAGTTTATAGTGTGGCAACAACCAATAGCCCCAGGTTCCTTACTGTCATGGCGACCGGGGCTGCTACTTCATTAAAATTAAGGGAGTGAGTTAAATGCCGATTGAAAGAGCACAGGTGGAACGAATTATAGAAGCCGTTGGCGGCAAAGATAATATTGAGGCTGCTACCCATTGTGTAACCCGTCTGAGGTTCGCCCTCTATGACGACAAGCTGGTCGATAAAGATGCATTGGATCAAAATGATTTGGTCAAAGGCCAATTTTCCTCACAAGGACAGTATCAGGTCGTCATTGGGCCAGGTCTGGTCGATAAGGTGTATGACGAAATGATTGCAATCACAGGCGGCAACCGGGCTTCCAAAGATGATGTTAAAAATGCGGCCAGCAAGAAACAGAATCCGATTCAGCGTGCCATCAAGACACTGGCAGATATTTTTATCCCTATACTGCCCGCCATTGTGACAGCAGGCTTACTGCTTGGAATTAATAATATTTTGACAGGCCAGGGGATTTTCTTCGAGGGAATGTCTCTGGTTCAGGTCTATCCACAATGGACTGATTTTGCTGCTATTATTAATACGATCGCCAGTACCGCCTTTACATTCCTGCCTGCCTTGATCGGATGGTCGGCAGTTATACGGTTTGGTGGTAGCCCGTTACTCGGGATTGTACTTGGCCTGATTTTGGTTCATCCAGACTTGCTCAGTGCTTACAGTTATGCAGATGCAGTTACGAAGGGAACGGTTCCAGTATGGAATCTGTTCGGCTGGGAAGTGAACAAAATCGGTTATCAAGGCCAGGTTCTGCCGGTTCTTGTATCCGCTTACGTGTTGGCACAAATTGAAAAATTCTTGAACAAAAGAATAGCCGATTCATTTAAGCTGTTATTAGTCGCACCGATTACATTATTAATTACGGGATTTCTTGCATTTACGGTTATCGGACCGGTTACTTTTATAATCGGTAATGCGATTACGGGCGGTCTTGTATACGTTTTCGCTCTGGCTCCTGCGCTGGGAGGGCTGATTTATGGAGGTCTTTACGCGCTGCTCGTCATTACGGGAATGCACCATACTTTCTTGGCCGTAGACGTACAATTAATTGGAACACAGGGCGGTACCTTCCTATGGCCGATGCTGGCGCTTTCCAATATTGCTCAGGGTGCTGGTGCACTGGCTATGATGCTGGTATTAAAGGATCAGAAGGGCAAAGGGCTAGCCTTTACTTCATCCGTGTCTGCTTTTCTGGGTGTCACGGAACCGGCGATCTTTGGGGTAAATATCCGTTATAAATATCCATTTGTGTTCGGAATGATCGGTTCCGGTATTGCGGGTGTATTGCTAACGGTGAATCATGTCATGGCTTCTTCAATCGGTGTTGGGGGGATTCCAGGTTTCCTGTCTATTTTCCCTATGAACTGGGGCGTATTCTTCATTGGAATGGCGATCGTGTTAATTCTGCCGTTTAGCTTAACTTTAGCGTATGGAAAATTACTAAATAAGCGCCAGCAAAATAATCCGCCTGCCAAGACGGCAAATGCTTCCGCACCAAAAAGCACTAACCACAAGACCTCTGCACTCGATGTGCTTGAAGTTATGACTCCGGTGCAGGGTCGCATCGTGCCTCTGGAACAGGTTCCTGATCCGGCCTTTGCCGAGCGTCAGATGGGACAAGGCATTGCGGTCGAACCGGAAGAAGGTCAGATTTTTGCTCCTTTCAGCGGCCAAGTCATCCATATTATGATGAAAAGCAAGCATGCCCTGATTTTGGAGCATGCGACAGGTGTACAGATTCTGGTGCATGTGGGTGTTAACACTGTATCCCTAAAGGGAGAAGGATTCACTATGCACGTGGAGACAGGCCAAACCGTCGAGCAAGGACAATTGCTGATGGAATTCGACCGTGATCTGATCCAAAAA
Organism: Paenibacillus sp. LT-B23; assembly: GCF_059417685.1. NCBI lineage: Bacteria > Bacillati > Bacillota > Bacilli > Caryophanales > Paenibacillaceae > Paenibacillus > Paenibacillus sp. LT-B23. Next base: position 71,783 of record NZ_JBSQBM010000022.1, read on the forward strand.
TCTGGATATCCGGTTATTACACCTGTAATTGTTCCGGATGGTCAAGAAATGATTGAATCGATTGAAGAATTGCCAGGCGAGGCGAACGATTTGCAATATATCTCGATGAGAATTCACTTCAAGTCTTGATCTGTTTGAAAAGGATTAATCACAAACTTTAAAAGCATACAGGTCGCCAAAGTGAAAGAATGCTACAATAAACGTGGTGATGAAAATTGACAACGAATATATTTCTGCAAATTTATCAGGATTATGTGGAACGAATCCGGGCAGGTGAATTGGCCCCAGGCACAAAGATACTCTCTGAGAATGAATTGGCCAGGGAATATAATACTTCCCGCGAGACTGTACGTAAGGCACTTCACTTGCTTGCACAAAATGGGTATATCCATAAAATAAAAGCTAAAGGTTCCTTTGTACTGGATATCGGGCGTATGGATTTTCCAGTTGGCGGATTGGTCAGCTTCAAAGAGATGTCCGAACGAATCGGGCGTAAATCACGTACGATTGTGCATGAGAATCGCCTGATTCCGGTTTCAGAAGAAATAGCCGGTCATCTTGAGCTTGACAAGCATAGGCATCTTGTCTGGGAAGTGATTCGCGCGCGTATGATTGAGGACGAATCCGTAATTCTGGATAAAGACTATTTTCGATCAGACATCGTGCCTGTACTTACCAAGGAGATTAGCAGCGGATCCATTTATGAATATCTGGAGAATGAGCTTCACCTTCAAATCAGTTATGCCAAAAAAGTAGTCTCTGTAGAAGATGCAAGCGAAGAGGATCATAAACTGATGGATCTCAAAGGCTATATTCATGTGGTAGTAGTGCGTAATTATGTTTATCTGGAAGACACTACCTTGTTCCAGTACACCGAGTCACGGCATCGGCTGGATAAATTTCAATTTGTCAACTTTGCCCGACGTGTCCACGGGGAAGAGAAAAAAACGACTGAGAAACCCTCTCTTTAGAGACGAGGGTTTCTTTTCTGTATAAGTTGAACTCGAAAAATGCACATTAAAACGGATAAACCTTCATGAACGGAGAAAAGAATAATATAAAAAAATACTTGACATGAAACGCGTTACAAAACTTAGTATTGATATAGAAGTATTTTATAACACAATAGTAAAGGCGGAGAGAATATGAGTACACAGTTTCCAAAAGATTTCCTGTGGGGCGGAGCAGTTGCTGCTAACCAGCTCGAAGGCGCTTATCAAGAAGATGGAAAAGGCTGGTCTATTCAGGATGTAACCCCTCGTGGTGGTTGGGGACCAGTTACGGATGTACCAACAGAAGATAATATGAAGTTGATCGGTATTGATTTCTATCACAAATATAAAGAAGATATTAAACTTTTTGCAGAAATGGGTTTCAAAGTGTTCCGGACTTCCATCGCGTGGTCACGGATTTTTCCTAAAGGCGACGAACTTGAACCGAACGAACAAGGCCTGCAATTTTATGATGATTTGTTTGATGAACTTCACAAATATGGAATTGAACCACTCGTTACATTATCTCACTATGAAACACCTTTACATCTGTCCAGAGAATACGATGGCTGGGTGAACCGTAAGCTTGTTGGTTTTTATGAGCGTTATGCTACAACAGTATTTAACCGCTACAAAAATAAAGTGAAATACTGGTTGACTTTCAATGAAATCAACTCCATTCTGGAAGCTCCATTCATGAGCGGAGGCATTAGCACACCTAAAGATCAGCTTAGTGAACAAGACCTTTATCAAGCCATTCACCATGAGCTTGTAGCAAGTGCAAGAGCGGTAAAAATCGGTCATCAGATTAACCCGGATTTCAAAATCGGCTGTATGGTGCTGAGTATGCCTACTTATCCGTTGACACCTAATCCGGACGATGTGATTGCTGCGATGGAATTTGACCACAGAAATATGGCGTTTGCTGATATTCATGCCAGAGGTCAATACCCAGGCTACATGAAACGTTTCTTTAGAGAAAACGGAATCTCTATTCACTTTGAACCAGGCGATGCAGAAGATTTGAAGCATACGGTTGACTTTATCTCGTTCAGTTATTACATGAGTACTTGTGAGACGGCTGACGAAGCTAAAAAAACGAAAGGTGAAGGCAACATCCTCGGTGGTGTCAGCAATCCGCATCTTGAGGCAAGCGAGTGGGGCTGGCAAATCGATCCTCAAGGATTGCGTTATGTGCTGAACACGTTCTATGACCGTTTCCAAAAACCATTATTCATTGTGGAAAATGGTTTGGGCGCCGTTGACGAACTTATCACCAACGAACAAGGCGAGAAAACCGTTGAAGATGACTACCGGATCAACTATCTGAATGATCATCTGGTTCAAGTTGGGGAAGCCATTGACGACGGAGTAGAAGTTATGGGCTATACGTCTTGGGGTTGCATCGACGTTGTCAGTGCATCGACCGCTCAGCTTAAAAAACGCTATGGTTACATTTATGTAGATCGTCATGATGACGGTAGCGGCACACTTGAAAGATACCGGAAAAAATCGTTCCATTGGTACAAAGATGTTATTTCGACCAATGGTGCAAGCTTGCGACGGAAATAAAATGATGCTTGCTTGATAAGGGCAGCTTATTCAACAAAAAAAGATGTTATACAGCGACCGCTTCCTGCTATTGTACAGGGAAGCGGTCGCTTAGTTTTTTATCACGATCAAGCCTTTAGCTGATAATTTTATTACTGACGAGCGCTTGTCAGTAAGGCTATGATACGGTAATGAGCACGTATATTGAGAAAGGAATGAACCATTATGAAACTTATGTTTGTATCGGATATTCACGGCTCGCTACACTGGTTACAACTGGTACTGGAAAAGTTCAGGGAGGAAAAAGCGGACCGTCTTGTCCTGCTCGGGGATTATATGTACCATGGACCGCGTAATCGGCTACCGGAAGGGTATAATCCGGCGGAGGTGGCGGCTGTGTTGAATCAGTACAAGTCCCATATTGCAGTAGCAGTTCGCGGTAATTGCGATGCAGAAGTGGATCAGATGCTACTGGAGTTCCCGATGATGGGCGATTATGCATTATTGTACCATGAAGGTCGACGTATCTATGTAACGCACGGACATGGCTTTAGCATGGGGAACTTGCCACCACTGGAAACAGGGGATGTGTTCATTCAGGGACATACCCATATTCCGGTAGCGGATGTGGAAAAGGGTGTCTTTGTGCTGAACCCCGGTTCGATAGCACTGCCAAAGGAAAACTATCCTCCATCCTACGGCATACTGGAGGGAGTGCAATTCACGGTTAAGGGTTTTGATGGCGACACGATTAAAAAGATCACATTTTCAATGTAATTCATTTTTAACTTGAATGGAATCCGTTCAAAACTTTTCCGATCTGATTGAGACAAAGATCATATTATTGTATGATAGGAACGGAGTCTGTCCGTCGTTTATTAGACAACGTTTTTCAGCTACAGATAAGACTCAACATTATGATGAAGAAAGAGAGCTTCAATACATGCAAATTAAGGATTCACATTATAAGATGCCGCCTGAATGGGCACCGCATGAACGTACGTATATTTCCTGGCCTGTACAATCTTCGATGGTTTACCCGGATATGCATGCCGATGTATGCAAGGGCTACGCTGGAATTGTACGTGCCATGGCTGAGTTTGAACCAGTTACCGTGGTCGTAAATCCAGATGATCTGGAGAGCGTCCAGGCATTTGAGCTTGGGGAACGGGTGGAACTGCTTCCAATAGAGCATAGCGATGCGTGGCTGCGCGACAACGGTCCTACTTTTCTAACGAATGAGCATGGACAGTTGGCAGGTGTGAACTGGAAGTTTAATGCCTGGGGCGGCAAATACGCTCCGTGGGACCTGGATGATCAGGTAGCGCCGCAAATTTTGGACAAGCTTGGATTACCGAGGTTTGATGCACCGCTTGTGATGGAAGGCGGCTCACTGCATGTAGACGGTGAAGGCACATTAATTACAACAGAAGAGTGTTTGCTGAATCCGAACCGCAACCCGGAATTAAGCAGGGAAGAAATCGAACGGTATGTGTGCGAATATACAGGCGTTGAGAAGATTATCTGGCTGAAACGTGGACTTAGTGGTGACGAAACGGATGGGCATGTAGACAATATTGCTTGCTTTGCTGCTCCAGGTAAGGTCATTGTGCAAGTATGCGATGATCCTGGGGATGAAAATTACGAAATCACACAGGAAAACCTGCGTATTCTGGAGCAGGCAACGGATGCAAAAGGCCGCAAGCTGGAAGTGATCCAAATCGGGCAACCGCCGCGCGTGGATTATGAAGACAGCCGGTTAACGCTGAGCTATATCAACTTCTATTTTGTGAACGGCGGCATTATTTTGCCGGTGTTTGGCGGCACTGCGGCTGAAAGCGACCGCGCAGCCGAGCAGGTGCTGGCAAATGTATTCCCGGACCGTACTATTCGTACCGTGGACGGTATGGCGGTTATCCGCGAAGGCGGTAATGTACACTGCACTACCCAGCAGATGCCTGCTGTAAATCAATAAATGATATAAATATCCAAGAGGAGGACTGACGTGAGAAAAGTAAAAGTGGCGGCAACCCAAATGAGCTGCTCTACCAACATTGATGAAAATATAAGCAAAGCTGAGAAGCTGGTACGTGAAGCGGCTGCGCAAGGCGCGCAGATTATTTTACTGCAAGAATTGTTCGAGACTCCATACTTCTGCCAGAAGGAAAAGTCCGATTATTTTGCATATGCAACCGAGCTGGAGCATAACAAGGCGGTTAACCATTTTAAGAAGATTGCCAAAGAATTGCAGGTTGTGCTGCCAATCAGTTTTTATGAGAAAAAAAATTACGCCCGCTACAACAGTCTTGCTGTAATTGATGCAGACGGTGAAGTGTTGGGTAAATACCGCAAGAGCCATATCCCGGACGGTCCCGGTTATGAGGAAAAGTTCTATTTTAATCCAGGCGATACCGGCTTTAAAGTATGGAATACACGATATGCCAAAATTGGAATAGGCGTTTGTTGGGATCAATGGTATCCTGAAGCTGCCCGTTGTATGGCGCTGATGGGTGCAGAAATATTGTTCTATCCAACAGCCATTGGTTCGGAACCGCAGGATTCTTCCATTGACTCCAAGGATCACTGGCAGACCTGCATGCTCGGTCATGCTGCTTCCAATCTGATGCCAGTTATTGCTTCCAACCGCATTGGAATGGAAACAGATGAGGACTCCAGTATCACGTTCTACGGCTCATCTTTTATTGCCGGGCCACAGGGTAACAAGATTGCAGAAGCTGGTCGTACCGATCAGGAAGTGCTTACTGCTGAATTTGATCTGGACGAGCTGGAAGTGGGGCGGATTGAATGGGGTATTTTCCGTGACCGTCGCCCGGAGCTATACAAAACGATTGCTACCTATGACGGTGATTTAAAAGTATAATCTTTATACGGACACAGACAAAGTTCCCCTTGCCGGCAAGCCAAGGCGTTTCCCTTATTCGGATTCGCCCGGCTGTTCGGGAAGGGGATTTTTAGTTTGTGATCACAAGTTTTCATTAATGTCCTTTTCTATTCCGTTTCCAGCAACAGCTTCTTCCCAAATAAGGCGAATGACAGTGCCATTCCCCAAAGTTGTTTCCACCGTAATTTTACCACCCATGGCTTCGATCAGCCCTTTGGATATAGCCATGCCAAGTCCTGTTCCATTCACCGCCGCAGAGGTAGCGGTTCCCCGGTAGTAACGCTCAAACAATCGGTTTACTGTATTTTCATCCATTCCCGTGCCATTATCAGCGAACTGAATGGTGAGTCCTTTGCCACCTTCGCCCGGTATAACCGAGACGATAAGTACCGTATCCGGCGGATTATGCAGCAGAGCATTGGCTACCAAATTGTTAATGATTCTTTCCAGCCAAGGAGTATACAGCCTAACGGTTACGTCAAAAGGAGCGGCCTGAAACAAAATGGTTTCTTTTTTATAAAAAGGGTCGGCAGCCGCTTGCTTTAATGCGTCCTCTAGCCAGCTATTGAGTTCAATGTCCTCGGATTCTGGCGGACGGGCACCGCTTTTTAACCGATAAGTCATCGCAAGATCATTAATCAGCATCTCCATATGTGCAGATTTCTCCAGCATTGTGCAGGAAAATTTACGAACCTCCGCCACGGTCCAATCATATTGAGGTTCAGCCAGCAGGTGCGCATAGCCTTTAATTGAAACGAGCGGTGTTTTCAGATCATGGGTTATCCCGGCAATCCATTCTTCTCTCAGGCTTTCGGTTTGCTGACGCAGTGCCTGATCTCTCTGTAGAGTACCTGATAGCTTATCAATCGAATGCATCACATCGACAAAAATGCGGTAACGACGCTTCCATTTTCCTGAACGCATTCGGCTGCGGTGAATGCCTCTATGATCCACAGGTTCCTGGTATACAGCCCTGCCAAGCGAGTCGAGCCATGTGAGCATATGAAGCAACGGAACTCCAAAACGATGCGCCTGCCATAACGAGAGAAGTAGGAAGGATGCAAAAATAGCTGTGAACATGGCGAGCATGGCAATGAGTATTATTCTTTCCTCCTCAGGCGGAAGCCATTTATCGCCGATGGCATTGCCACTGCTATTGGGAAGACTAACGACCCAGGTATGTCCGGTTTCCTTATCATAAGTGGATGTCAAATGGAAGCCGTATCTTTCATTGTATACGTTACGAAGAGCAAGTCCATAAAGGGTATAGGCTGTCGGTGCAGATGCGGGCCGATTGTAGGAGGCAAGCTCAGAGCCTTTTGAATCCAGCAATTGAACGTAACCACCAAGCTGTTTGAGCCGGTCGGTAACATCGGTAGGCAGCACCAGTAATCCATTAGAGGAAAGTATCCCCTGACTTCTTATTTTTTTTAATAACGGGCCTAGATGATTAGGCTCGCCATAGAGAAGAGTGAAGGGACGACCATTCTTCTCTTGTATCCACAGAGACAGCCCATAAGGGAAGGGAAGATCGCCTGTCCAATAGGAGACGAGTTCGCCTGGTGCATAGCTTTTCGGCACATCTTTTGGCGTGTTGTAGGACTGCTCCACCTGGCCGTATTCATCAAGACTTTGAAGCCATCCTCCATTTTTCTTGACCTGTTCTAGCAATTGGGGATCAAAATGAATGCCATCCTTACCCATTTCGGAGGACTCTACAAGCTGGTTTAATCCCACAGAAGCGAAGTCACTGGAGATGCGGATATCAATAACACGTTGTAAAGCCCAAAAGAATGTAGCCGCAACAATGAGAAGCACGAATGCGCCGGCAGTAGCCAGTTGAAGCACGAATCGTATGGTTAGCCTCCGTTTGATGTTCATGATCGCTGGGAGCTCCCTATTTCCGCTTGTACAAGCTTATAACCCAGTCCTCTAACATTTACGATAAAGCTCGGGTTTGCGGGGTCAGGCTCAATTCTTTCCCGGATGCGATGAATATGAACCATGACGGTATTGTCATCACGCAGCGCTTCTTCGCCCCATACCGATTCATAAAGCTCGCTTTTGCTGAAGATACGATTGGGGTTTTTACATAAGAACAGCAGTAATTGGAAGACGAGCGCCGGACAGCTTACCAGCTTTTGCTCAACGCGAAGCTCGCACGCTGCTTCATCGACCTGAAAACGCCCGTAATCATAAATAACATTCATTCTACTGGTGGGTTGCTCAGATCCAAATGGTCTGATTGCACGATTGGGTGCCAAGTAACGACGTAGCTGGGAGCGTATACGTGCCACAACTTCCAAAGGATTAAACGGCTTGGTAATATAGTCATCGCCACCAACGGCAAAACCGGTCAGTTTATCAAAATCAGATTCCCGAGCCGTAAGAAATAAGATGGGAGCATCCGTCGTTTGACGGAGAAACGGACAAATTTCGATTCCGCTGCGTCCAGGCAGAAGGACATCTAATAGGATCAGATCATATTTTTTTTCTTCACAGGCAGCAATCGCTGCTTCACCTGTCATGACCGTGTCTACATTCGTGTAGCCTTCCTTGCGGAGTACAGTCAGCAAGAGTTCAAGAATGGAGTGCTCATCATCGACAAGTAAAATTGACGCATGGTTCATGCTTTTGTTCCTTTCTTCACCGTAATCTTTCCTACCATCATATCATGCTTTCTTTAGCGTGATCTTATGATGTTGTCTTAACGAAAGCTTAATTGTGGACTGTAGTCATGGATAAGAGTTAAGACACGGTTAAAGTAGGGTTACACGTGACCTAAGAGTGGTTTGTTAGAATGGGTTAGACAAATACTATATTATGAACAAACATACTTGCGGGGGTGTGGAATGAAGAGACCAAATAGAAAGCACAGAATGGAAATCATCCACTATAGCAAAATGATATGGGTCATGGGTGCGCTTGCTGCTCTGATCACGGCATGTGGAGGAGCAAATCCGGAAGTGGCAACAGACATTCCGAAAGAAAAAACTGAAAAAACAAACACAAAGACTCAAACGTTGAAGCCTGAGGAGATCCCGGTAGAGCTTCTTGATGGCAAATATGCTGAGGTGTATGGCCACTTTAGTGATGAGTTTAAAAAACAGGTCAGCAAAGCTGATTTTGTAAGCAAGGCTGCTGATTCTCTAAAAGGGGTCAAGTCGTTTAAGCAGGCGTCGGTCATCCAATTCAATGGCAGCGATCAGCGTACATGGATAAGCGATTCCGGGAAAATGGGACTGACCACTGTTTTTGATGAAAAGGGAGAGATATCAGGTCTTCAGGCCAAGCAACTTTCTCCTTTCCCACAAACAGATCATATCCTGACCAAAATCAAATACGATTGGCCTTTAAAAGGGGATTGGTTTATTGTATGGGGAGGAACAAATGCACTGGTTAATTATCATTATGAATATGAAAGCCAGCGATATGCCTATGATATTATACAGAGCAAGGATGGCTATTCGTATAAAGGTGATCGGCTGAAAAATGAAAGCTATTATGCCTTCGGTCAGCCCGTTCTTGCTCCAGCAAGTGGTACTGTGGTATCAGTCGTAAATCATATTCCAGATAACGAGCCTGTCGGTGTTATGAACGAGAAGGTACCTGCGGGGAATGAAGTTGTCATTGATCATGGCGGGGAATATAGCGTGCTGGCTCACATGAAGAACGGCTCCGTTAAAGTAAAGGTAGGAGATAAGGTGAAGAGCGGCGATGAAGTTGGTTTGCTTGGTAATTCAGGTAATTCTAGCGAAGCGCATCTTCATTTTCAGGTGTCAGACGGTGCGGATTTATTCAAGTCTCGTTCGATTAACATTCATTGGAAGGATGACATCGCTCCTGTACAGGGCGAGACGATAAAGGCCGAGTAACCCGCTTAGCAAATTAAATGAAACGTTAGGGAAGGAATTAAATGATGAAAAAAACGCTTTTCTTTATACTTAAATCACTAGGAATAATGCTTACAGCAATAGGGATTTTTCTGGTTATTGTTTTTACAGTTAATATTATCTGTAACCAATTGGAGAAAGGAAAAATAGAACCCTATGGTCAGCTTGTACCAGTAGATGGAAAAAATATGAATGTTTTGATCCAAGGAAAGGGCAAGGAAACGATCGTACTACTACCAGGTTATGGAACAGGAGCGCCAGGTATTGATTTTAAGCCATTAGTGGAAGAGCTATCTCCATTTTACAAAGTAGTCGTGATTGAGCCTTTTGGTTATGGATTAAGTGATGTAACCGAAAAAGAACGAACCGTTGAAAATATTGTAGCTGAAATTCATGAATGTTTACAAAAACTAAATATTGACCGATACACTCTGATGGGTCACTCCATTGCTGGCATTTACGGACTAGAATATGTGAACAAATACGAAAAAGAAGTCCGTGCATTTGTTGGGATTGATAGCAGTTTTCCAACGCAAGGTGGCATGGATGATGAGTTTCCAACAGAAGCCTATAAACTGATTAAGAATTCAGGTTTTAACAGATTGCTAATGAAACTAAATCCTGACCAACTTGTTGCACCTAAAGTAGATGATGAAACGAGAGAACAAATTAGAATAATTTCTCTCAAGAACGCGTTGAATCCAAATATTATAAGCGAAGGAGAAAATTTTAAAAATAATTTTAAATCCGCTGAAAACTTTAAATTCCCTAAAAATCTTCCTGTTATATTCTTTTTACAAAAAAATAATACGGATGTTGAAGGCTGGAAACCAAAACATGAAGAACAGATAAAAGATTCTGTACATGGAAAAGTAGTGGAGCTTGAAGGAGGACATTATTTACACCATACCCAATCCAAAGAAATCGTTAAAGACTTTAGAAGCTTTATGGAAGAAGTGAAACTGAAAAAGACCCCTCCACTATGAAAAATTTCAAGAGTCGAACGATTCACAGAATATTGTGAATTGCTCGACTCTTTTGACGTTTGCTCAGATTACAATGGCAAACACCATTTCTCGAACATTAAGCGGCAAGCAAACCGGAGTTGGTATGGGGATCAATATGATGGGGAGTTTGATGGCGGGTGCTATCGGAACGTCTATGCTTGGATCCGTACTTGATCAAGGAGCACAAAGCCAGACTGTGTTCGGTTCTATTTTTTTGATTTTGGGCATATGGATCATAGCGTTTGCTATTTTTTATTTTACAGTTTTTCGTAAAGAAACATCATCCGTCCAGCAAGACACATAATCATCGATTCACCCAACGATCCTTATAAAAACCGACTGGTGTCTTAGTTAAGACCTGTCGGTTAATTCTATTTGGTTTGAAATTACGAATTCCCATACATATAGTTCCTAAATAAGAATAGATTTTTGTTACAAATGCAGGATACACAGGTGTTTTTGTACCTCTCTTTCTTGTATATCTAAAATGTACTACAACCCTGCTGACACACTGTTGTCAGAAGGGTTTTCCTTCCTATGTCGACAAAGGAACTTAGACTATGAACTACTGAATATTTGTTTCAAAAAAAAAGGGGCTTGACTTTACTTCCATTTTAGACAGGTACTTGACAGGTATATGATATATTAAAAAAAGTTGAGATTTGGGAAAACAATTGATAAATCAACAAGACGGGAAATTCAATGTCCCTTAATAGACTTAGATCATGTTTGCCTACTCATAAGAATTAAAAATCAATTTAATGGCGGGGATATATAGTGTATCAATACAAAGACCAAAATTATGAAGCTGTTCATTTTGATGGACAAGATTTACGGTATGGAGAACTTGTACGCTGCACTTTCAAAAAGTGTACATTCATGAATACTTCATTGGATGAGATCGAGACAAGCAATTGTCGTTTTATTGAATGTGACTTTAAAGGTGCTGCTCTATGTGGATCTGTCCATACGGAATCAGCTTTTGAAAATTGTACTTTTAATGGTGCCAACCTCTTTGTCTCCAAATTTAGCTCCTGTAAAATGACAGGATCGGACTTTGCGGGTGCTCAAATGGACGGTGTCACTTTGAGTCAAGGAGACTGGTCCTACACTAATCTAAGGCATACTAAGCTGGGAAAACAGGATTTGAGAAGGATTCGTTTTTATGAAGCAGATTTTACTGATACGGATTTGGCAAAAGCTGACCTGAGAGACTGTGACCTAACGAGAGTAATTTTGAGCAGAGCCAACTTGCAAGGAGCCGATCTGCGAGGTGCCAATCTTGAAGGAATTGATTTGAAATCATTAAATATTAAAGGTGCACGAATGGATAGAGAGCAAGCAATCCTGTTTGTACGCTCCTATGGTGCAAAGGTAGATTGAAGTAAAGTGGAGGCTTTTCATGGAACAGTCTAAAAAACTTCTTTTTTATCCAATGTATGGTGTATGTATTCTCGAATCTGTAGAGAAAGAAGACGACTTGGAAAACCTGCAATGCTCTTATAACTTGTATTTTCCTAAACAAGAACTTCGCATTTTCATTCCGCAACAGAGAGCATTGCAAAAATGTATCCGTCCTTTGTCCAGTGCGGATTCCTTATTGAGTTCCAGAGCTCAGTTTTTTGGAAAATATGCTCAACTTCCTTTGAACCCTTCTGAACGTCGTTCCCTTTTGCAGGCCAAGATTGAGTCAGGGTTTCTTCATGATCATTTTGGCATCATCAGGGATATGATTTGCGCCAAAGCCTACAATTTGAAAATGAATTCTCATGATAGGTCCATTCTAAGTATGGCTCGGGAGATGCTGGTAAGTGAACTAATGTATATTTTGAATATTTCAGCGGACGATGCAGGCAGGTATTTGAAAGAGGATATTGAAAAGCGTCAGCTTGAGTTCAGTCTTCAATAGGAACTTTAACAGAAATATTACAGGTTGAATATTCAGTATGTATTTGGATGGAATAAGTAGGAGGAGCAGTACATGCAAAATTTTATTAACGTTCACGGAGCCCGGGAGAATAATCTGAAAAATATTGATATTCAAATTCCTCGTGACCAAATTGTTGTGATCACCGGGGTGAGCGGCTCGGGAAAATCTAGCCTGGCATTCGATACACTATATGCTGAGGGGCAAATGCGTTATGTCGAATCACTATCTTCCTATGCAAGACAATTTCTCGGGCAGATCAATAAACCAGATGTCGACTCGATCGAAGGACTCTCGCCTGCAATTGCCATTGAACAAAAAACGACATCTAACAATCCACGTTCCACCGTGGGCACTGTAACTGAAATTTACGATTTTTTGAGGTTATTGTGGGCAAGGGTTGGAACGCCACATTGTCCAGCCTGTAAAGGTGAAGTTACACGCCAGTCTGTCGATCAAATTGTAGATCAAATATATAAACTTCCTAATGGCACAAAATATATGGTGCTCGCACCCATAGTAGAAGATAAAAAAGGGGAGCACCAGCACATTTTTGAACAAGCGAGAACGAACGGTTATGCGCGTGTGCGAGTAGACGGCACCGTTATGAATCTATCGGAAGAGATCCTGCTCGATAAAAATAGGAAACATACCATCGCTATTGTGGTGGACCGACTGGTAGTGAAAGAGGAAGATACTCAGAGACTGACAGACTCTATTGAAACAGCCATTTCTTTGTCTGGCGATACCGTATTGATTCACCGGATGGATAGCGGAGAGGACATGCTGTTTTCCAAAAGTTTTGCTTGTGCCCGTTGCGGCTTTTCCTTACAGGAGCTGTCTCCTCGCATGTTCTCTTTCAACAATCAGTACGGCGCCTGTCCGACTTGCACGGGACTTGGGTTTCATCTTAAGGTTGACCCGATCAAAGTCGCACCCGATCGCAGTCAATCGCTGAACTCGGGCGCAATTAAGGCTACCGGATGGGGGAATGTCGAGACCAACTCCTTTTGCAAAATGTATTTTGAAGCGATTGGGAAAAAGGCTGGATTTGATCTGGATACCCCTCTTGATCAGCTTTCACAGGCAGCATTCGACATGCTCCTGTATGGAACACAGGGTGAAAAACTTGAACTCAGATGGGAGAACAATCATCAGGAGAAGGTGCTATACCAGGCGTTCGAAGGGATTGTTAACAATCTGGACCGACGCTACCGGGAAACCCAGTCTGATACGATGCGGAAAGAACTTGAAGGCTATATGTCCGCTTTGCCTTGCCACGATTGTCATGGTGATCGGCTGGCACCGATGCTGCTTGCGGTAACCGTCTGTGATATGAACATTTCAGATTTCTGCAAGCTGTCTGTTACCGAGGCCCTTCATTTTATCGAAAACATGCATCTGGCCCTGGCTAAGGCAATGATTGCCGGCCCGATTACGACGGAGATTGTCGACAGGCTTATATTTTTGAAAAATGTCGGTTTGGAATATTTGACGTTATACCGATCTGCCGGAACACTTTCAGGCGGGGAGAGTCAGCGCATTCGTTTGGCCACCCAGATTGGATCCCGCTTAACGGGAGTACTGTACATTCTCGACGAGCCCTCGATCGGCTTGCATCAGCGAGACAATGATCGGCTGATATCCGCTTTGAAGGAAATGCGTGATCTGGGCAATACCGTTATCGTTGTGGAACACGACGAAGAAACGATCCGACAAGCAGACTGGATTGTGGACATTGGTCCGGGCGCTGGTATGCATGGAGGAGAAGTGGTCGCTCAGGGAGAACTTGATCAGATCACCGCAGAAGAACGTTCGATAACCGGCCAATACTTGTCGCATCAAAGGTGGATCGCGGTGCCGGAGAACCGCAGACCAGGCAATGGACATCATCTGACTATAGTAGGGGCAGCGGAAAACAATCTGAAAGACATCAATGTATCTATCCCATTAGGAACGATCACGTGTGTTACGGGCGTTTCCGGGTCCGGTAAGTCCAGTCTTGTTAACGAGATACTTTATAAAAAGCTGGCGGCGACACTAAATCGAGCTCACACTCGTGCAGGCAAACATTTGCAAATCGATGGCATTCAGCATTTGGATAAGATCATTAACATTGATCAGAGCCCGATTGGGCGGACTCCTCGTTCCAATCCGGCCACGTATACAGGTCTTTTTGACAATATCCGCTCCCTGTTTGCCCTGACAAACGAAGCCAAGGTGCGTGCATATGGCCCAGGTCGGTTTTCGTTTAATATTAAGGGTGGCCGCTGTGAAGCCTGTACCGGAGATGGACTGATGAGAATCGGGATGCATTTCCTGCCCGATGTATATGTGCCTTGTGACGTCTGTAAAGGGAAACGATATAATCGGGAGACTCTGGAAGTTCACTATAAAGGAAAAAGCATTGCAGATGTTTTGGAGATGACTGCGGATGAAGCTGTTATTTTTTTTGAGAATGTTCCAAAAATACGGAAGAAAATCGAGGCGCTTTGTAAAGTGGGGTTGGGTTACGTGAAGTTGGGCCAGTCTTCTACAACGCTATCAGGTGGAGAAGCACAGCGAGTGAAACTTGCATCAGAATTGCTGAAGCCCGCTACGGGTTCGACGCTATATGTCATGGATGAACCCACTACAGGGCTTCACGTGGCGGATGTGCAGCAGTTGATCAACATTCTTCATGTGTTGGCCGATGATGGCAACACCGTCGTCGTTATCGAACATAATCTGGATGTAATCAAGAATGCGGACTATATTATTGATCTGGGACCCGAGGGTGGAAGTAATGGAGGAAACGTCATATGTACGGGGACTCCGGAACAAGTGGCCGACTTTAAGCAGAGCTACACGGGGCAATATTTATGTAAAGAACTTAGAGACAGTTGATTTTATGATTTCGACTGAGATACGGGCGACCCGAAATTGGGTGCCTGTATTTTTTTCCTAAATAGACTTGTGAATTTTATTAGTTGTTTGTCTAGGTGTGTGTACCTCATGAAATCGAACCAACCTGAATAGTAGATGATTTATTTTTGATATTTGTTGGCGTTCATGTCGGTAATGAACTGATCGGAATTTCAATGCTTACTCGTCCGCCTCCAGTCTGGGTGGAATTGGTGATGCCCAGCCTTCGTCTATGACACTGAACCGAATACGGTCTTCCACCGTCTCCACGATCAACCTGATCTCGCTGTACTCCGGCGATGATGCCGACAGGGTCAACAATTTGTTCGACTTCGGATAGGATTGTACTCATAGGTGATGTTAATGATCGTCTAACACATTTATCTCAATTGTAATAAATTGTTAATATTATGCATTCATGCAGTATTCGCTATAATGGATACAGTGATTTGGGGAAGGAATGTAATTATGAAGAAGATCATCGTAATTGGATCAGGGATTCTTGGGGCATCAACAGCATATCAGTTAGCCAAAATGGGTGCTAATGTCATTATTGTAGACCGCAAAGATAAAGGACAGGCTACTGATGCCGCTGCTGGCATTATCTGTCCCTGGCTATCACAGCGACGCAATCAGGCTTGGTATCGGCTGGCAAAAGCTGGTGCACGTTTTTACCCTGGACTGATTGAAGAACTCAAAAGCGAGGGAGAAACAGAAACAGGCTATGCTCAAGTGGGTGCTCTTAGTATCCGTGATGATTTGGAGAAAATCAGAAAGATGGAAGAGCGGGCACACATACGACAAGCGGATGCACCGGAAATCGGTGAAATTACCCGCCTAAATGAAAAAGAAACCCATGAACGGTTTCCTTTGTTAGTAGAAGGCTATCATTCTGTTCATATTAGTGGTGCCGCCCGTATAGATGGTCGTGCGCTGCGCGATGCGTTGCTCCGATCAGCACAAAGAAACGGGGCCATCCTTGTACATGGGGATGCTGCGCTTCAATATGAATCCGACCATGTAACAGGAGTAGCAGTCGGTGCAAAAAGCTTCTCGTCTGACGAAGTCATTGTTTGTGCAGGTGCATGGGCAAATCAACTGCTGCAGCCTTTAGGCATTCACTTTAAGGTTAGTTTTCAAAAAGCACAAATCATGCATTTACAGGTTCCTAATAGGCAAGACACAGGCACCTGGCCTGTGATCATGCCGCCTTCTGATCAATATCTGCTGGCTTTTGATAAACAGAAGATCGTAATAGGGGCGACTCACGAAAATGAAATCGAAGGTTACGATACGAGAGTAACAGCAGGCGGGATGCAGGAAATTCTGAATAAAGGTCTAGAATTGGCACCTGGTTTAGCAAACAGCAATTTTCAGGAGGTAAGAGTTGGTTTCCGTCCTTTTACACCCGGTTTTCTTCCGGTGATAGGCGCTGTTCCTGGGTGGGATGGCCTTATAGCGGCAAACGGACTTGGAGCATCCGGGTTGACTATGGGTCCATATATTGGAAGTCAGCTGGCAAAGTTGGCACTTGGAATGGCTTTGGATATCGATATAAATGATTATGATATTCGAAAAGCAATAGATGAAAGTTGATCCTTACCTGCAGACAACACCATAAATGCTTAAGAAGTCGCCATATTGGCGGCTTTTTTTGTTTTAGCGATATAAGTTCTTGTCCTTAGGGTGGGACAAGAACATGTATTCATAGCCGATTAGAAGCTTGACTAATGGCCTGGAGTCACCGAAGAAGCCTAGCTATTCATTCTATACGTCATTCATCATGTCATTGATATGGAATTTCTTCAACGATTGTGTTGTGGTTTGCATGTTTTTCGAGTAGTCGATTTTATAGATACAGGAGTAAATCACATTTAATACATAGTCAAAGGCAATTTGCGACGAAAATGTACCAATCTTGGCATGTTTTACTTCGTCATTAGGCACCTGTATACAGATATTACTGAGTTTGGCCAATTCACTTTGATTAGTTGCTGTTATTGTGATAAAAGGGATATTTTCATGTGTAAAATGCTGTGCTGCTTTTAAAAAAATCGGCGACTTTCCGTGGTAAGTTAAAAAAACAGCGCAATCCTGTGTCGTAAGATTAGCCGTATGGTAAGCCCATTCAGACAGCTCCGTGGCTATAACCACGTACTTGTTTATTTTTACTAATTTATTTTGAAAACTTTTCGCTCGGATTTGTGAATCGCCTAACGCATATATAAAGATCCTTTTCGCTTGATCCAGCAACTGGGCTGTTTGCGACAGCAAGTCGTCATCCATGAATGTAAAGTTTTTTTCGATCGTTTCCTTCATTAATTCTGCAATTTCTTTTGCCACTTGAAGTGGGGATTCATCAAAACCGAATGGATAGTTGGGGTCCACATTGGAAATGTTTTGGGTATTCTGCTGAAACTCCCGAGCAAGTTTGATTATAAACTCCTTGAAGCCAGATAACCCAAGTTTATGCGTTAATCGATTAATCGCGGAATGCGAAGTATACGTAGCCTTTGCAAGCTCCTGAATATTTAAGTGTAGGATACTTTCCTTGTGAATCAAAATATAGGATGCAATGCTTTTTTCGTTTGGTGTAAAGTTTTGCATTTCTGATAATTGCATCAGTATTTTCAACAGGTTCACCCCGGCTCAATTGAATATAACGTTTGATAAATAATATGAAATAAACATTTTGTTTAAAAATAAACAACCATTTTTAAAAATAATCGGTTGAATGTACCATTTTGGCGATAAATCCTTTACGATCGACGTTCTTCTTCTATAATAAATGAAAAAGAGCCTAAGGGGGAAATAATATGCTTACCATCGGTTATATTGGGAATGGGAAAAGCACGAACCGTTATCATCTTCCTTTTTCATTGACCAGAGCTGATTTGAAAGTGAAGACCATATACGCCCGTAATCCAGATAAAGGGGAGTGGGGAAAAATCCCTGGCGTGCTGTATACAGATAATATTGAATCTCTAGTGAACGATAAGGAGATTCAGTTGATTGTTATCTGTACACCTGTAGAATCCCACTACTCTTATGCGAAAATGGCGCTTGACCACGGGAAAAATGTACTTGTTGAGAAACCATTTATGTTAACCAAAGAAGAAGCTGTGTCGATCTTCCAATACGCTAAAGAGAAAAATCTGGTTATACAATGCTATCAGAATAGACGTTACGATTCGGATTTCCTCACTACCAAGAAGGTTATTGAATCAGGAAAGCTTGGAGATTTGCTGGAGGTGGAGATGCATTACGATTATTATCGCCCTGAGATCCCGAACTCCACTTCTCATTTTTCCAAATATAACAGTTACCTATATGGACATGGCGTTCATACCATTGACCAGGTTCTTTCCTATTTTGGGAAGCCGGACACAATCCATTACGATGTTCGTCAATTGCTGGGTGCTGGGAGAATGAATGATTACTTTGATCTGGATTTTTATTATCCCTCGCTCAAGGTATCCATCAAATCCAGCTTTTTTCGCTTAAAAGAGCGGCCGAGTTTTGTTGTATACGGTAAAAAAGGCGTTTTTATAAAGCAAACGAAGGATCGTCAGGAGGAGCATCTGAAATTATACTATCTGCCTAAGGGACACGCCGATTTCGGCATCGACCAGCCCGAGCATTACGGCATCTTAACATATCTGGATGATAAAGGCGAGTACCATGAAGAAAAAGTCGTTTCTGAAAAGGGAGACTATGCCCGAGTGTATGACGATATCTATCAGTCGATCGTACTTGGCAAAGAAAAAGTGATTAAAGACGAAGAAACGATAGCTTCTATGGAAATACTAGAAAAAGGTATAGAGGAGTGTAACTAAAATGAAGTTGGGAATTGTCGGAGCAGGGATGATCGTAGGGGATCTATTGAGCTTTATTCAGGAAATCCCCACCATTTTATTAAAGGCCATTTGTTCTAGACCTAGCCACGAGGAGAAATTACTGGATTGGCAAAATAAATATGGTATATCTCAGATTTATTCGGATTACAGTGAGATGTTGATGAATAGTGATGTAGATACAGTCTATATCGGACTGCCTAATCATCTTCATTATTCATATGCCAAAGAAGCATTATTGAGTGGTAAACATGTCATTTGTGAGAAGCCGTTTACTTCCAATTTGCATGAATTTCTAGAGCTAAAAGAAATTGCTCAGCAAAGAAAACTGGTATTGGTGGAAGCCATTACGAATCAATATTTGAAAAATTATTTGTCAATGAAGGAGTATCTTCCTAAGCTGGGTGAGATCAAAATGGTTGAATGCAACTATTCTCAATATTCATCTCGGTATGAGGCTTTCAAAGCGGGAATAATCCGGCCTGCCTTTAATCCGGAAATGTCTGGTGGAGCCTTGATGGATATTAATTTATATAATATTCATTTGGTTGTTGGTTTCTTCGGGAGTCCTAAGAAGGTGGAGTATTGGGCAAACATGGAGCGTGGAATTGATACTTCAGGTATGCTGCTGCTGGATTACGGTGATTTCAAGTGTGTCTGCATAGGTTCAAAAGACAGTACGGCCCCTAATGCAGTGAACATTCAAGGTAATAAGGGCTATATACACATGGCAAGTCCGGCTAATGTATGCGACTGCTTTGATTACACTGCGAATAAGGAAACGCCAATTCGGGTGGACCTGAAAGATCATCCGCATCGTATGTATGACGAATTCGTTGAATTTGACCGTATTATCAGAGAAAAAGATTTGGAAAAAGTCTCGGATATGCTTGAACATAGCGAGAAGGTCATGAATGTCATTGAGAAAGCCAAGCAGTCCGCCAATCTTGTATTTGGTCCCGACAAACCATTTCATTCCAGATAATTTTTTTCATTTGAGCTACATAAGCGCAAAGAACCTAACTAACTTTTAGCTAGGATGGATATCTTTACGCTTATGTAGACTAAAAATATCATTGAAGAAAGTTCCTGCTTCATATACAAAACAGCTCTATAGAATATCTGCTTTATTCCATTTTCCGGGATTCGTATCATCCGGGATCATATGATTGATTATATCTAAGTAGTGATTTGCTTTGTCTTCCATGTATTCGGCCCTTAGCTTCGCTTCCTCCAACTGAGCCAGTGCAGCGGCTTTTTGTTCCAGGATGATTTCATAGCGTTTCTGAATAGTAGAGTCGCCTTCCAAACATAGTTCTACATAGGTTTTGATGTTTTCCACTTTGCTGACCGTTAGCAAGAACGAGGTTGCCCCAAACGTAACTTTTCTACTGAATAGTGCGGATCATTCTAAAAACGTCAAAAAAGAAAGCAGAGCAGCGATTCTCCGTTATGGGGGAGTCGCTGCTCTGCGTTTTGGTTATGAGCTGCTTGCTTTGGCAGTTTATGAGCAAGGCAAAGCCCCTCGACCGTATCTGTTAAATTATGCTCGTGAGGATTCTGGAGAAGATCATCGACACGTAAATATTTTGAAATAATATTACATGAATCAAACAAACATATGGTAATAATATTACACTTGAGATATAATAAGACCAAGAACATGAACAAAGAAAATTGTCACAAGGTACAAAGACGATTGGATGAATGATTAGTTTAGAAGAAAGGATGAATAATGTGCTAGAAAATTTGATCACAGAGAAAAGGAATCAACGCACTTTGGAGTTAGACCAGCTATCAACTGCTTCTACTCTTCAGCTTATGCAGGAGGAGGATGAGAAGGTATCCTTGGCAGTGAAAGAAAAGCTGGAAGATATCGAAAAGGTGGTAACCGCTGTCATCCGAAGCTTCAAGCAGGGCGGACGCCTGATTTATACCGGGGCAGGAACTAGTGGAAGAATGGGGATTCTCGATGCAGTAGAGTGTGTGCCTACATTTGGAACCAATCCGGACATGGTTCAGGGGTTGATCGCAGGTGGAGAAACAGCAATCAGACGGGCGGTAGAAGGTGCTGAGGATTCCATTGAACAAGGAGAAAACGATCTTAAGCAGCTAAATCTGACGCCTAATGATACTGTAGTAGGGATTGCCGCTAGCGGGCGAACACCATACGTCATTGGCGCCCTGAAATATGCTGCCCGGATTGGGGCGTCTACAGCCAGCTTGTCCTGCAATCAGAATGCAGAGATCAGCAAATATGCACAATACCCGATTGAAATCTTGACAGGGGCGGAGATATTAACGGGCTCTACTCGCTTGAAGGCTGGAACAGCTCAGAAGATGGTGCTGAACATGATTTCCACTGCAGCTATGATCGGCATAGGCAAGGTATACAGCAATCTGATGGTGGATGTGCAGCCAACCAATGAGAAGCTGGTGCTCAGAGCGAAATCGATCATCAGTGAGATCACAGGCTGCGATATGGATACTGCCTCCATTTATTATGAAAAAAGCCATCATCAGGTGAAAGTAGCTGTAGTGATGCTGCTTGCGGGACTTGGTTATGAAGAAGCGCAGCAAAGATTGCAGGAATCGGGAGGATTTATTCGTCAAGCGGTACAACATCACGAGGGGGAATAACCATGTCAAAAGAAAAGGACTTGGCATTTGGCATTTTGGGTAAAGTGGGAGGGATTCAAAATGTAGAATTGATTACCCACTGTATGACACGAGTCCGAATCACTTTAAGAGACGAAAGCTTGGCGAGCGTTGAAGAATTGAAACGTATTCCCGGTGTGCTTGGCGTGATTGAGGAATCAACACTGCAAATTATTGTAGGCCCTGGTTTGGTGGAGAAGGTCTCCCGGGTGATTGCAGACATCAGTGGTGTGGACTTGGGAGAAGTGATTCCATTACAGAATGTCCATGCCATTCAGACTAACCCGGCAAGTGAGACTGGCGGATTAAGTGACAAGGAGAAGGCGGAGCAGCTTGCGGCTCAAAATAAGGAGAAGTATAAGAAAAAAAACAATACTCCTGTGAAAAACTTCTTGAAATCGATTTCAAACATTTTTATTCCGCTGGCACCCGCATTTGTTGCGGCTGGTCTCTTGGCGGGGATTACCTCCGTTATTGGCAATTTCATTACAGCGGGGCATCTGTCCGGTGAAGGCTGGGCGCAATTTAACCTTATTCTCAATGTCATCAAAAACGGCATCTTCTCCTATATGGCTATTTTTGTGGGCATCAACTCTGCCAGAGTATTTGGTGCAAGCCCATCATTAGGTGGTGTTATTGGCGGTGCGACTCTTCTCACCGGTATGAAGCCGGAACTGCCTATCCACAATTTATTTACGGGAGAACCTCTGATTGCCGGGCAAGGCGGTATCATTGGTGTTGTGTTGGCGGTTTGGATTTTATCCGTGATTGAAAAAAGATTGCATAAAATTATGCCTAATTCCATCGATCTGATTGTTACTTCGTTTCTGAGTGTACTAGCAACCGGATTGCTGACCATCTTTTTGATCATGCCATTTGCCGGGTTTGTTGCTGACAATCTGCTAATGGCCGTTAACTGGATATTATCTGTAGGCGGGGCGTTTGCAGGCTTTTTCCTCGGTGGAATCTGGCTCGTTATGGTTATGTTTGGCTTGCATCATATAATGACACCTATTCATATCGAATTGATTGCACAGACAGGGATGACCATATTGCTTCCGATTCTGGCCATGGCTGGAGCAGGTCAGGTAGGTGCGGGACTGGCACTTTGGATCCGCTGTCGTAAGAATAAGCAGCTTACGGGTATTATTAAAGGAGCTTTGCCTGTAGGCGTGCTTGGCATTGGCGAACCGTTGATTTATGGCGTAACTCTTCCTTTGGGCAAGCCATTCGTAACTGCGTGTCTGGGCGGGGCATTTGGTGGTGCAGTGATTGGATATTTTGGCAATGTAGGCGCCATGTCCATTGGTGCGTCTGGCATTGAAATGCTGCTGCTGATTGCTGACGGTAAATGGTGGGTGTACCTGCTGGGTTTAGTTACAGCGTACATCTTTGGATTTGGCTGCACCTATGTGTTTGGTACGCCAAAGGAAGCACGTGAACCAAAGGAAGCCTGAGACAACAAACAAAACTCTTTTTATCGCTTCTCTTAAGCTGGCAAGAGCAGATTTCGTCTTGCTGTTGGAGTTTTGAAGCAGATGGAGATGGACAAACGGACTTATGATTTAGTCTTATGCTGCACCAGCAAGTTTGATTCATGTAGTTAAATAACGTTTTTGATGAAAAGGAGTGTTAGTAAAATGAGTGGAGTATTGGTGTCACTAACTGAGCAGAGTCTTGATAAGACGATGGAATATTTGAACTATATGCAAAAAAATGGATTCAAATCCATTTTTACTTCTCTGCAGATTCCGGAGGAGGACCCACGGGAGCTGCTAGAGCCACTAACGCGGATCGGGGAGTTTGCCCTCAGACACGATATGCTCTTCATGGTGGATGTGTCTCCAAGAACATTTAATCATTTCTCGTTACAACAGTTGAAGGCCAGCGGTGTTACGGGATTAAGAATTGATAACGGAATGGAGATTCCGGAAATTGCCGAGCTGTCCCACGAGTGGCGCGTTGCTTTGAATGCGAGTACGATCGATCAGGCATTTTTGGACGGCTTGCGCGAGCAGCAGGCGAATTTCGCTTCCTTAGAGGCTTGGCACAATTATTACCCTAGACCGGAGACGGGTCTTGAACTGACCGTTTTCCAGAACCAGAATCGCTGGTTACAATCCCAAGGCCTAACCGTTGCGGCCTTTATTCCGGGAGACGGAGATTTAAGAGGCCCGCTGCATGAGGGGTTGCCAAGCCTGGAGAAGCATCGTCATATGTCTCCATTTGCCAGCTACTTGGAATTGGTGCAAGAGTGCTTTGTGGATCATGTTCTCATTGGCGATCTATCGATAAGCCCATGGACGATGCAGCAATTTCTTGCCTGGAATGAAGGAACAGTGTTATTGGGCGTTGAGAAGCAACGACCATCACATGTATGGGATGCCGTCCACCATAACCGTCCTGATATAGCACGTGACGTTATTCGTTCGGAGGATGCACGTCGTGATTATAAAGGAAGTATTCTTCCAGAGCATACCGTGGAACGTCCAGTCGGAGCCCTGACCATCGATAATGATAAATATTTGCGGTATTCCGGTGAATTTCAAATTGTACTCTATCCTTTGCCTGCCGATGAACGGGTTAACGTAATCGGGTATGTCACACAAGGAGATATCCCTCTCCTGACGTTCTTGCAAAGTAGTGGTATACCCTTCCGTTTCCTTGCAACAACATCCTCTCGTGAATTATATTAATATATAAAATTAATAGTTCACGTGATAATGGAGGCGTTTGTATGGGAATGGGAATGGGAGTGGGTCAAATTTTATCAAGAATTGAAAATTTGATGCCAAAATTAACACAAAGCGAGCAAAAGGTAGCTCGCTTTGTACTGGAAGCTCCGGATGAAGTGATGTTTATGTCCGTACAGGAAATGGCTTCACGTTCTCTTTCCAGCAGTGCATCTGTTGTACGTTTTTGCCGTTCCATAGGCCTGAAGGGTTTCCCCGAATTAAAGGTAGCCTTGTCGGCTGATCTGGCTCAGGAGCAAAAAACAGGGTATTTCGATCTGGATAAAAATTCAAATTCGACGGAGTTGGTTGATAAAATTTTGTCTAATGTGATCCAGTCTCTAAAGGATACAGTAGGCCAGCTTGACGTAGAAATGATTGAACGGGTGGCTCACAGCTTGTACAAGGCACCCGCCATATTTGCTTACGGTATTGGTGCATCGGCATTGGTTGCAGAGGACATTGCCCAAAAATGGCTGCGGATGGGGAAAAACGTGTTTGCGTTTCATGATATCCATGTATTGACGATGAGCATGGCGAATGCACCTAAAGGAAGCGTATTTATCG
This sequence comes from Paenibacillus sp. LT-B23, assembly GCF_059417685.1. Taxonomy (NCBI): domain Bacteria; kingdom Bacillati; phylum Bacillota; class Bacilli; order Caryophanales; family Paenibacillaceae; genus Paenibacillus; species Paenibacillus sp. LT-B23. The sequence continues at coordinate 96,770 of NZ_JBSQBM010000022.1, forward strand.
GAATTTCCTATAGCGCCGCCACCAAGGAAGTGCTGCAATTGATGAAATTTTCCAAAAAAAGTGGGTTGACCACCGTTAGCTTTACGGGGTTTGGTCGCAGCGAATTATCGGATATAAGCGATTTTAATCTATTCACCTCGCTTGCTCCTGAAGCAAAGGTAAGAAGTGCAGCGACCAGTTCCAAGCACAGCCAGTTTCTTATCGTGGATCTGCTGTACTATGTATATGCCTCAATTAATATTGACGATTCGATCGATAAGATTACGAGAACTCGTAAGGCGACTTATGAATTAAAAAATTTGGAGCCGGAGACATAACTCGGCATCATCCGAAAAAGGTGAGGCAAGTGAAAAATAACTTTGTGCTCCGTCATCTTAAGCAAATCGGCGGAGAAATAATTGATATTGTTGTAGATAATGGCATTATTGCAGAAATCACTGAATCGGGCAAAGGCCAAGCTCCTGTAGAATGGGATGGCTCAGGTATATACGTGTCCAGCGGTTGGATTGATATGCATGTCCATGCTTTCCAGGAATTCACTCCTTACGGTGATGAGATTGATCTCATTGGCGTGAATCAAGGGGTAACCACGATTGTAGACGCGGGAAGTTGCGGTGCAGAACGGATCTTCGAATTGGCGGCGCATGCCAAGCAATCCAAAACCCGCGTATTCGCATTCCTTAATATATCGGAAATTGGACTGCAGCGAATCGATGAATTATCTTCTCTGGCATGGATTAACAAGGAAAAGGTAATCCAGACTCTTCAGCAGGATGAAGGTTTTATTGTAGGACTCAAGGCAAGAATCAGCAGCAGCGTAGTTGGCGATCAAGGTATTAAACCGCTTAAAATTGCGCTTGAAATGTCGGATGAGACGGGGTTGCCTCTAATGGTCCATATTGGCTCAGCTCCCCCGGATATAAAAGAAATCGTTCCTTTATTACGTCACAAAGATATCATTACTCACTATCTCAATGGCAAAAACAATAACTTGTTTAATGAATTGGATGAGCCATTGGAGGTTCTTGAAGAGGCTATTGCCAGAGGAGTTCACCTGGATGTAGGTCATGGCACGGCGAGCTTCTCTTTCAGAGTGGCTGAAGCTGCCAAAAAGCACGGAATCCATCCGGATACGATCAGCACAGATATTTACCGTGGCAATCGTCTAAATGGACCCGTATACAGTATGTCTTGTGTCCTATCCAAATTTATTTGCTTGGGTTATTCGCTGGAGGACACGATTGCAGCAGTTACGACAAGAGCCGCCAGTTGGTTACAGCGCCCTGAGCTGGGCCGTATTCAGGTTGGAGAACCGGCCAATCTAACATTATTTTCACTGCGTCCGAATCAGTTGATATTCAGTGATTCACAAGGTCAACAAAGAGTGACTGATCAAATAATCAGAGCGGAAGGAGTCGTTACTGGTGGAGAATTCATTAAATGCGAAGTACGGGCTTAAACGGGTCATAAATGCCAGCGGGCGAATGAGTATTCTTGGTGTATCCGCGCCAAGCGATACTGTAATGGAGGCGATGAGGCAGGGAGCGCAAAGCTATGTGGAAATCGCCGATTTGGTAAACAAAGCTGGTGATTACACAGCACGAATTCTTGGTGCGGAAGCAGCAGTCATAGTCAATTCTGCCTCAAGCGGCATTGCTTTGTCCGTTGCGGCTCTGGTAACGCAGGGGAATCGCCGACTGAGCGAACGGTTGCATCAGGAGGAGATAGTCCGCAATGAGATTATTATTCTGAAGGGTCACAATGTTCAATATGGTGCGCCTGTAGAGACGATGGTCTATCTGGGAGGCGGTAAGCTGGTAGAGGTAGGATACGCCAACGAGGGACGCTGCGAGCATATTGAGGACGCCATTTCCGATAGAACGGCGGGTATTTTGTATGTAAAATCTCACCATGCTGTCCAGAAAAACATGATTGCGGTGGAGGAAGCGGCGCAAATAGCCAATCGTAATGGCGTACCGCTGATTATTGATGCTGCGGCGGAAGAAGATCTTCGCAAGTATGTCCAGTATGCCGATCTGGCTATTTATAGCGGCTCCAAGGCGATAGAAGGACCTACCTCCGGGATCGTAGCCGGGCGGCGAAGCTATATTGAATGGCTTAAGGTGCAATTGTCCGGCATTGGAAGAAGCATGAAGGTAGGCAAGGAGACAACCTTTGGCCTGCTGGAAGCCTTGGATGAATATATGAATAAGCCCGATCGCAGCGAAGAGGAACGGCAAAGCCTTCAATTACTGCTTGAGTTAAATGATATTGCCGGTGTCAAAATATCCATCGTACAGGATGAAGCGGGAAGAAGCATTTATCGCGGGCGGGTGCATATCGATCCGCAACAGGCTGGAATTACAGCCGAAGAGCTTGTTAAGCATCTCCGGCAAGACGAAATAGCCATTTATACGCGTGATTACGGAGTAAGGCAAGGGTATTTTGATATTGATCCAAGACCACTGCTTGGTGATGATATGACGATCATTGTGAGACAAATACGGAATTTGATAGGGAGGAATTAACTTGTCCTTGATTTCACAACGATTTTACAGAAACCGCGTTGCACTAAATGTATTGGCCAAGGATATTGCCAATGCCAAAGAAATCTTTGAAGCAGCAGAAGGTTATGTAGTGGTGGGCGTCCTTTCCAAAAATTATGCCACTGTGCAGGAAGCCGTAACCGCAATGCGTGAATATGGTGAAGAGTTGGAAGATGCCGTATCCATTGGACTTGGTGCAGGTGATAATCGTCAGGCTGCTGTTGTAGCCGAGATTGCCAAATATTATTCCGGTAGTCACATCAATCAGGTGTTTCCGGCAGTAGGGGCAACCTGGGCGAATTTGGGGACGAAGGATAGCTGGATTAACAGCTTGGTATCTCCAACCGGACAAGTGGGGAAAGTAAACATTTCGACTGGCCCTATAAGCGCTGCCGAACAGGAGAGTGCGGTCGTTCCCGTGTCATCTGCGATTGCTTTGGTTCGTGACATGGGGGGCAATGCCTTGAAATATTATCCGATGGAAGGCCTCAGCAGGGAGCAGGAGTTCCGTGCTGTAGCCCAAAGCTGCGCAGCGGCTGGCTTTGCTCTGGAGCCAACCGGAGGAATCGATATGGATAATTTCGAGACGATTATGAACATTGCTCTTGAAGCCGGCGTGCCTCAGGTAATTCCGCACGTGTATTCCTCAATTATTGATAAGGATACGGGAAACACCAATATTGAGCAAGTGCGTAAGTTAACGGCCATTATGAAAAGATTGGCGGATCAATATGCCTAAGGTTATCGCTGCCTTTGGCGAAGTGATGATGCGCCTTCAAGTTCCGGGCTATGCCCTGCTTTCCCAAAGCAATTCCCTAAATTATTCATTTTCCGGGACAGGGGTTAATGTTCTGGCTGCATTAGTCCGTTTGGGGCATGCCGGTTATTTAATCTCCAGATTACCCTTGGGACCGTTGGGTGATGCAGCCATAGCAGAGGTTAGAAAATTGGGGGTATCGACTGAGCTTGTTATGCGTGGCGGGGAATACCTTGGGATGTATTTCCTAGAACAGGGATTCGGGGGAAGACCCAGCCGAGTCACTTATACCAATCGCCTTGAGAGCAGCTTTAATCGTGCCCCCGCGGGATTTTACGATTATGAACAAATTGCGAAACAAGCAGATGTCATTCATTTTTGCGGGATTACGCTAGCTATGAATGAAGAGGTTCGCTGCCAAATGAAGACATTAGCCCAGGCTGTCAAAAGACGAGGCGGACTGGTTATATTTGATGCGAATTATCGCCCTGCCTTGTGGGGAGAAGATGGGCATCGCAAGGCGAAGCCACATTATGAGGATATGTTGGAGTTGGCCGATATCGTCCTGATGAACGAAAAAGATGCCCTTTTTATCTTGGGTTTGAAGTCTGTTGAGACCAAGCGGGAGGATCAACTTGCGGACTTGATGCCACAGGTGGCCAAGCAGTTTCATATCTCTGTCATTGCGGGCACGTTTCGCGGGATTAACGGGGACAACTCCCATTCTTTGCAAGGTTTTATATGGAAAAATCAGAGCCTTGTATTTTCTCCTACGCTTACATTTCCGGTTTATGACCGGATTGGCGCTGGGGACGCATTTGCAAGCGGAGTTATCCATGGTGAGCTTGCGGGTTATTCCACGGAGGAGATTGTGCAATTTGCTGTCACTGCAGGAATGTTGGCCCATACTATTCCTGGTGATTCACCAATGGCATCTGAAGCGGATATTATCCGGGCCATGTCCCCAGCCATAAGGGATATTGAGAGATGATCAAGTGAATTATACCAATAGTTAATCGGCATATTTGCAAAAACAGGAGAGGATTATATGTTTGGATGGAAAAAGAAGAAAGTCGAAGCTAATACCCTTGACATTATATCCCCTGTACCCGGACAAGTAGTGGGTCTTGAGCAAGTACCGGATGAAGCGTTTTCCACCAAAGCCATGGGGGAAGGTTTTGCTGTTCGACCTGTCAAAGGCGAGGTTAGGGCCCCTTTTTCAGGTGCAATATCCCATATTATGAATAAAAGCAAGCATGCACTTTTGCTGGAAAATGAGGCTGGCATTCAGATTCTTATTCATGTTGGGGTAGATACGGTATCGTTAAAAGGTGAAGGGTTTACGTCCCATGTCGTAACAGGGCAAACGGTTGAGCAGGGTCAACTGCTGTTGGAATTTGATATCGCCAAAATTAAAGAAGCAGGGTTATCCGATATCACCTTAGTAATTGTACCCTCCGGTCAAGAGAAGGTACAGCGGATTGAAGGATTACTGGAATCGGAAGCTATGTTACGTATTTATTATTAGAAAATGAGTCCAAAGTAAACGACAACTAGAGGTAGGGGTACCACCAGCAAAACACGAATTTACAACGATAAGGAAAACGAAAAAAGCCCAATTTCTCAATGGTCAAGACCCCATTTTATAGACAATGAAAAAAGACCTAGGCTATAAGCCGCTTCCGGTACTCTACCGGGGGCAGTTTATTTAGCCTTCGTTGTGGCCGATGTTGGTTATAAAATCGAATGTAATCTTCAATTTTCCTTTGTGCCTCATCCATATCTCGGATATCATAAGGATAGAGTCCTTCCGTTTTGAGATGCGAGAAGAAGCTCTCCATGGAGGCATTGTCATAACAATTGCCTCGGCGAGACAGCTGATTTCGGGTGCCAACCTTTGACAGCATGTCGTGGTATGCATGGGAGGTGTACTGGAATCCCTGATTGCTGTGAACGATCAGTCCGGTCACGTCTTTTTGCTGAGTCCACGCCTGCTGAAAGGTTCGGAGAACCAGTTCATTGTCGTTCCTAGTGCTCATTTGATAAGCGATAATTTTGTTATTGAACAAATCCTTCACGGCTGAGAGATAGAGCCACTTCTCGCCTACACGATATTGCGTAATGTCTGTCACCCATTTTTGGTTGGGGGCATCCGCCTTGAAATCCCGTTTCAATATATTTTTTGCCACCCGACCTCCTTCAGAAGAAACATAATTACAACGATGCTTTCGGCGGATTCTCGAACGAATTCCTGGATCCTGCATGATTCTGAGTACCTTCTTATGATTCATCCAAACCCCATGGTCTTGTAGCAAGAACAGTTGAATTTGGCGATAGCCCAAGACTCCGTTATACCGTTCATATACCTTCTGAATGAGTTCTTTCGCAGCCTGGCCCCGTTCTACTCCTTTACGTTTCAGGAAAGCGTAATATCCACTTCTGGAGACAGCAAAGAGCTTGCAGAGGTCGCTAACGGCATCATCTTTTGCGGCGCTCTCAATGACTCTATATTTAGACGTTTCACCTCCTGCATCCAGATTTCCAAACACTTTTTTAGCATTTCATTTTCCCGTTTGAGCTTTTGAACATATCTATCCTGATCGATATATTCTTTACGACGCCCCCGTTGATCCAGTAGCCCAAATTCCCCTAGCTCTCGGTATCTCTTCATCCATTTCTTTACTCGCCCGTGGTCTTGAATCTCAAAATGCTCCGTAATTTTCCGATAAGTCCATCTTTCCTCCACATGTAAACGAATGGCCTCTTTTTTGATCTCATCCGAGTATGTTTTAAACTTCTGTCCTTTAATCGCCATAACAATACACCCCCTAGAATTTCATCGGACAAACCAGGGGGTTTTTCCAATGTCTATTCTAAGGGGTGCACTTCAGTTTTCTTTCCTTGATCAGGGTGTTTTTTGCTGTTTCTATGCAGCCCTATTTTGCTCTTTCGTAATACTTTCGCCATGTTCACCCGGTCACTTATAAGCGATGAATAAGGAGGTTGATGACACAGAAGGTATAACCGGGGCAGGGATTTAAGACGTCCCGCAGTGCCCGCCCTTTGGGTATTGGTAAAGATTCGATTTTGGTATCGAAGAGAAAATTATTGAACAAAAACCTACAGAAGAATTCCGCGCCTTGTCAGGACAACAGGGCCATGATGAGGGCTTTGAGGCCCGCGGATACCGGGAGGAATAACACTGTAAGATTATAGGGAGAATAGGAGTAATTCAATTTTATTTATAGTATAATGGTTACTTCAATATGGGATGGAAAACAGGGAAAGAGGAAACGAATGCCTACTATACTGGTTGCTGACGACGATGCCAACATTCGCGAACTCGTCTGTTTATTTCTACGCAACGACGGATTTGCAACAGCCGAAGCCGCAGACGGCAAGGAAGCACTGACCGTCTACGCTACAACGCATGTCGATCTTGTCGTGCTCGATATTATGATGCCGATAATGGATGGTTGGACGTTATGCAAGGAGCTCAGAAGAGCCAATCCTGATCTTCCCTTACTTATGCTGACTGCGAGAGGCGAAACATGGGAGAAAGTGAAAGGTTTCGAACTTGGAACAGATGATTATTTGACGAAACCGTTTGATCCACTGGAATTGACAGTTCGGGTCAGAGCACTGCTGAAACGCTATCGGATTGGCACCACGCAGACGATCCAGTTCGGCAACGTCATCCTTGATCGGCAGACCTATAAGGTGATGAGAGGGACGGAGTCGCTCACGTTGCCGCTCAAGGAGTTCGAATTGCTGTATAAGCTCGCTGGAACACCTGGACAAGTGTATACGCGCGAGCAGTTGATCGATCAAATTTGGGGGATCGATTACGCTGGAGATGATCGAACGATAGACGTACATATTAAACGCCTGCGCGAACGGTTCGCGACTACACCCGATTTTCGTATTGAGACGGTGCGTGGGCTTGGCTACCGGCTTGAGGTTTACGAATGATCAGATCCTTATATACACGTGTTGTCCTGACATTTCTGGTCTCCGTCCTCGCGGGCACGATCATTGCTTTTTTTGTAACATTTTGGGTGTTTGAAGAGAAATTGAACGAAAATTTGCAAACCACCTTATTTAACTTTGGTCAGGACATTGTCCGGGTTTACGAAACCATTCCGTTACGTGAAGCGGACTTATTCGTAAGTGGAATGAAACAACTCGATTCCTATTATATTCGAATTTTCGATGAAACGGGGCAGTTCCAGTCTTACGGAACGCTTAACGGACAAAATCCTGCTACTGTGACGATGGATCAAGTAAGGAAAGTATTGGGTGGAGAAGTTGTTCAAGTTAATCCGAGTAGTGTTTCAACGAACCTCTTGGGACTGAGGTTGAAAACGGAAATGGGAATGAAAGCGATGTTTGTGGAGCCGCTTATGTATCCTTCCGCCTCTTTTACCCAAAAATGGTTATTTACTTTTTTGACCTATTCGTTGGTAACAGGAAGCCTATTGATTTTGGTTGCCTCTATATTCCTAGTTAGACCGATCAAAAAGCTGACAAAAGCGACCAGACGTATAGCAGCTGGAGATTTCAACGTCAAGCTGAATATTAAGCAAAAGGGTGAGCTAGGTACTTTGGCTCGCAGCTTTGAAGAAATGATGCATGATCTACAGCAACTTGAGCAGATGCGTAGGGAGTTCGTCACGAATGTGTCGCATGAAGTTCAGTCGCCGCTCACCTCGATATCCGGTTATGCTATAGCACTCAAGCAAGTAGACATAGCAGATAACGAGCGAAGCCGTTATCTCGATATCATCATTGCGGAAGCAGATCGGATGTCGAAGATGAGCGATAGCCTGCTAAAGCTGAGTTTGCTTGAATCGCAGTCACAGCAGATGCGGTTGGTCACGTTCAGCCTTGATGAACAGATCAGACGAGTCATCGTCGCGATCCAGCCGCAATGGTCGGCTCGCAACATCCGTTTCGAGCTCAATTTGAAGGCCGTTCGCCTATTGGCGGATCAAGATCAATTAAACCAGGTATGGACAAACATACTCGGTAATAGCATCAAATTTTCCAAGGATGGCGGCGTTGTTAACGTCAGCATCAAGCAAGATATTAAAAGCGTAACAGTCCGAATATCCGATACGGGCATTGGTATTTCCCTTGAGGACCAGAAGCGTATATTCGAGCGATTTTTTAAAGCTGATCGTTCCCACAGTCGTAAATATGGCGGTAGCGGTATGGGACTCGCCATCGTTAAACAGATCGTATCGCTTCATCAAGGCGACATTCGAGTGGAAAGTGAACCCGGCCAAGGAACGACCGTCATTGTTACCTTGCCAATCACAACGCCACCAGATTAGTTAGATTCATAGGGTATCATTCGGATTATCTAAACCGCATTTTCCATGATACAGCATTGTGTGCAGCTTCCTTGCATGTGACGACGTAGCATTTTTTTTGCTTGTTCATACTCCGTTCATATTGTCGTCATAGGGAGTACATCTTCTTTGGTTAAGCTTTCATTAGCGGCTCGTTAAGGTAGCCCAACAAACAGATGAGGACAGGAGAAGTTGAGCGTGAAACGAAGAGAGGTAATGAAAACGAGAAATGGAACGAGAACAAATAAAGTACGAAGCATTTTGCTTAAAATAATAGGAACAATAATTATAGCAATCGTGCTTTTTCTAGCCATTGTTTATACAGTTAATATTATCAGCAGCAAATCAGAGCAAGGAAAAATACAATCCTATGGTCAGTTCGTACCTGTAGATGGGAAAAATATGAATGTTTTGATTCAAGGAAAAGGCGAAGAGACCGTTGTGTTACTACCAGGTTATGGAACAGCAGCACCAGCACTTGATTTTATGCCGCTAGTAGAAGAGCTATCTCCATTTTACAAAGTCGTCGTTATTGAGCCTTTTGGTTATGGATTAAGTGATCTAACCGAAAAGGAACGAAACACGGAGAATATTGTAAGTGAAATTCATGAAGCTTTACAGAGTCTTAAAATTGACCGATATATTCTAATGGGTCATTCCATTGCAGGCATTTACGGACTGGATTATGTGAATAAATATGAAAACGAAGTGAGTGCTTTTGTCGGGATTGATAGCAGTGTTCCAACACAAGGTGGTATGGATGCTGAATTACCAATAAAAACGTTTAAATTTCTCAAAAAATCAGGTTTAGCCAGATTGGTAATGAAACTAACTGGTGACCCATATGCTGGACTACCATATGATGATGAAACAAAAGAACAAATGAGAATTCTTTCTCTCAAAAACATGTATAATTCCAGCACCTCAAACGAAATGGAAAATATTTATCTTAATTTTAAAGCAGCTAAAAATTTAACATTCCCAAAAAATCTGCCCCTTATTTTCTTTATACAAGCGAATAATACAGGTGTGGAGAGATGGATACCACTGCATGAAGAGCAAGTCAAAGATTCTGTTCATGGAAAAGTAATGACACTTGAAGGAGAACATTATTTACACCATACCAAATCAAAGGAAATCGCTGAAAACTTCAGGAGCTTTATGAAAGAAATAAAATAAGTGCACTGAAAAAGGCACCTTCACTATTTTCTACAAATGTATAAGTGATATAAAAAACCGTACTTCGGTCATATCCCTGTCAAGTGGACAGATGAAAAAAACTATGCAGCCAGCGCGTGCCGATACTGAATCGGTGCGCGCTGTTTGAGTTAAGATTGAAATCACTGGCAGTTATAAAAGTAGAGACAACAACAGGCAGGGGCATCGGCTAACGATAATTTTCAATTAAATCATACAAGCTGCATTCCGAATTGATGTTATATATAATTGTCATAGTATAAGCTGTGGATACGATCTGCTCCAGCATGGATTCATATTGCTATTCAATCAGCTAACAATCTTGGATGTATTTAGACAATAGTCATCTCGTAATTGAAACCCTTCAGGCAGTTGGCTTTAGAAACTTTAAAAGGGATGTTCCGGACATCACAATGATCTTGTTGACTTTGCTTAAATGTTCCATCATTTTTCGGAAATTGAGTGGGATAACTTTCAGATACACAAAGTTATCGGATCCTTCCAAAGGTCCACACTTTTGTCTGGGCGCACCGCAGGCAAGAATGGAATTAACCGCATTTGTTGACAAGATTGCCGGGATCGAAGCTGTTGAATCATTTGACCTGGGGAGTAATCTGTCGACTTCCGCACAGGCCAGTCATTGACTCATTTGCTGGTAAAGATCGTCCAATAGGGGAAAAGCCAAATTGAAGATAATACAAAAAGCGGCAGATCGGACCTGAAAGTAACGTCCTGATCTGTCGCTTTTTGTATGAAAAACCATAGACTAATTATCGTACGCTTACTGCACATTGCTTTTTCTTAATTTGAATTCATTGAAACTTTTTGTCTCACAGGTAGTTTGGATTCTTCCTCCGTTGCTTGTTTAGTACGTTTAATAAAGAAGGAAAGTACTAATCCGAGGACGGCAATGCCTATAATGACAATGTAAGCATCGTTTATTCCCTGGATCATGGACTCCATCATCAGCTGCTCCTGAGTTAGACCTTTTGCTGCGCCAGACGCTGCCATTTCCTGTACGTGTGTCGCAGTGCGACTGGTCATTACACTCACGAGCAATGAAGTACCTACAGCGCCAGCTACTTGTCTGACCGTGTTGGATATCGCTGTGCCGTGTGGAGCAAGCCTTGCTGGCAGTTGATTCAAGCCTGCAGTTTGGATTGGCATCATAAGTAAAGCCATTCCAATTCGGCGGCCAGTTGACATCAATACCAAGTAACCATAACTGGTGGAATCGGTTAAGTCGATGAAGCCGATGGTTGTCACGATTGTGATGACCATTCCGATAATGGCCAGCCACTTCGCTCCAAACCGATCAAACAGTCGTCCAGCTACAGGCATCAGAAAGCCCATGACCAGCGCTCCCGGAAGCAACAATAACCCGGACTCCAGAGCGGTATAACCACGTGCATTTTGGAGGTACAAAGGAAGCAACATCATGTCAGCGTACATGACCATCGTGATTGCAATATTGATAATCGTGGTTAGTGAGAACATATTATACTTGAAAGCCCGCAGATCGAGCAGAGGTGTTGCGGAAACGAGCTGCCGCCAAGTGAACAGGGCAAGAGCAACGATTCCAGTTGTAAGGCAAAAGAGTACCTCTGCACTCGACCAGCCCAGACTTCCCGCTCGGCTGAATCCATATAGCAATGCGCCAAATCCAATCGTCGACAAAGTCACACTGAGCGTGTCGAACTTGGTATTGACTCGTTCCGATACATTCTTCAGATAAACAAACGCGCAGCCAATGACAATAACGGTAAATGGGATCATACCATAAAACATCGTTTGCCATGAATAGTTTTCAAGAATATAACCAGCAAGGGTAGGCCCAATCGCCGGGGCGAAAATGACGGCAAAACCGACCATACCCATGGCAGCTCCCCTTTTATCGGGAGGGAACAGGGTCAGAATTACATGCATCAGTAGAGGCATGATAATGCCCGCACCTGCTGCTTGTATCATACGTCCTGTCAGCAGCGTACCAAAAGTGGTCGCAAGGGCCGATACAATCGTACCGATCAGAAAAATGAACATTGAAGCCTGAAAAAGCTGTCTTGTCGAAAAGTGTTGCATGAAATAGGCCGTGATGGGAATAAGAACCCCATTCACCAGCATGTAGCCTGTTGTTAACCATTGGGCCGTTGTAGCCGAGATATTAAAATCACCCATCAGTTCCGGAACCGCCACACTCATAACGGTTTGATTTAACGTCGCAAGAAATGCACCCAAAATCATAATAAACAGTATGGGCCCTTTTTTTACGTCTTTTTCATCTTTTACTCTGGCCTGGCTCAATCCATTCCATCCTTTCAATCCACTCGTGACTAAATTTACAATGTGTTGTATAGTTTACAATGTATTTATTGAATTATATACTTATTCTCGAAGATTACAATTTACGATTTTAGGTGTTTACGTTGTTTATTTGACACAAAAACCAATTATGTCGCTCATTTTAAAAATAAACAACGGATTATTTAAAATTGTAGTTTTCAAATTTTAAGGAGAGAATGCCCATGAAAAATGAAAGGAAGTCTCCTACAGATCCTCGGATACTCCGTACACGTCAGTTGATTCGGGATGCATTTGTTGAACTGCTGCAGGAAGTTGACATCGAAAAATTATCCGTCAACAGGATTGCCGAACGAGCGACTATAAATCGAGTGACCTTTTATCTGCATTATCGTGACATTACAGACATGATGGAGCAGATGGCTGATGATATGATTGAACACATTGAACGGATTTTCGATGAAAATCCTCCTCAGATCGAAAATGCAGTAACAGACGATGGTTGGCCAGTACTTGTTAAATTGCTTGAACATTTTTCTGAACATCCCAAATTCTATCAAGTGGTTCTAACTTCAAAACGAACTCCAATTTTTACAGAGCGTCTCTTGAAATTGCTAACGAAAATCGTTACAGCCAAGATCGAGAGTATGGAAGTAGCGAGTGCACTTGCTCAAGCAGGTATTCATAAGGAAATTGCCATATGGTACAGTTCATCATCCCTGATTGGTACCATTGTAGCCTGGCTTCGAAATGACATGCCCTTTACACCGCATTTTCTGGCCAAACAGTTCTCTTTAATCCGGTCTCATGCGTACAATGATTTGATATAAAAACATACGAAAAGTCATTCGCAGCTCATAACGTTAAATGTGCAGAATACCGCGTTATAAGGTAGTAAAGATTGCCTGTGATCTGGAATCCTCCCCTAATTTGTTTTAAATGAGGTTAGATCTGCTTTTACCGTACGTTTGGAAATTCTGGAGTAGTCTCCTTCGAAAGTGCTGGATTTTGCTGAGGTTCAGATAAAGATCTGTCTCACACAATCCATCTAATCAAGGATCGCCCCCATTATTTTCTCGGAAGAAATTGATCCATGAAGCCACCATTGTTGTAGCCAGTATTTCGAATTTTTAATTTTTTTGTAATATTTTAGGCTGTGAGTACAAGGACGTTACGATAAACCAAGACTCCGAGTCGGTGTATGCCGATGGCTATACCCATTTTGGCTGGACGCTGGAAGGCACTTCAACTCCATTTCAGAACATGGGTTCCGTGACCATGAAGTTCAAGCGTGATCGCCAGATCCGCAATAAAGCTGAACTGACCCGTTTTGCAACGACGGTTTGAAGCCTGTGTTATGGAAATCAAAACGTTGGAACGTTCCAAGATCATGGGTGCCTCTGCCGTTGCCCATGCGATCGGTATTGTCGGAACAGCGTTCATGGCTGGCTCCGTATTTGCTCTTGCAAATATGCTACATCTTTATAAGGAAAGCCGCTTGGTTAGGCTGGTGCAGAAAGGGGATCAGCGAGCTTTTGCGGAGTTAGTCGAATTATATAAAGATCGGATTTTTCATCTTTCCTACCGGATGCTAGGTAATCGCCATGAGGCGGAGGATCTGGTGCAGGAAACTTTTTTGCGTGTATATCGTAATTTGGAAAAATATGATCATGGGCAGAAGTTTTCAACCTGGATTTATCGGATTGCGACGAATCTGTGCATTGATCATCTGCGAAGGAGAAAGCCTACATATTCACTGGATGCTGAGATGAATGAGCAGGAAGGTGTGGATGGGTATGCAGTGCTCGCCAGCGAAGAGCTCACACCTGAAGGCCATACGCTGTTGTCCGAGACACAATCCTTAATTCATAATGCCATTGACAGCCTTCCAGACAAATACAGGAAGATTATGGTTTTGCGTTACTTGCAGGAGCTTTCCTTGCAGGAAATTAGCGATGTGCTTAATCTTCCGGTCACTACCATTAAGACAAGGGTTCACAGGGGCCGGGATTTTCTACACAAAAAATTGGAGCACAAGCTGTAAATCATATATTCAGGATCTTGGAAAGTGCGTGCACAGATGTTTTTGTGGAACATATTGCTCGTTGTAGGGTATGTAAAGTGAGCAAAGTTTCTAAGCCGGAGCATGTTATGCAGAGAAACACGGAAGAATATTAGAAAGGATTGGCTCATGTTTCTTCATTGGCAGCAACTAGGTTAGAATCGAAGTGTTATTCGCGAGAACACATCTACTTTAAATACGAATATTGCCAGCTGCAATAACGATATTGGTGTCTTAAAGAATATGAGCAACACGATAACGGCGAACATACAGGAAGTGACGGAAGGGATTCGCGATCAATTCGGAAGCATTACACATATCAGTGAAATGGTGAACAAGGCCGATGGGAAAATGTCCGAGATCCATCAAATGTTACATAGCCTCGCCAACATCTCGGAAAAAAACGGTCAGGTCGTTCGCCAAAGCTCAGATCGAATTCTCCAAATGGGCAAACAAATGAATATCATTAACTCAACGGTAACGGATTCATTGGCCACGGTTCAGGAATTAAACCTTAAATGCTAATATTGAAGCCTCAAGAGCGGGATTTGCCGTCGTGGCGAATGAAGTCAAGAAACTGGCCTAGGAATGCCACAATGGCGAGCACTGCTGCAGCCCCTAATTTTATACTTTCTTTACCCTTTTCAACAAACCCAAAAGGCCTTAAAATGCAAATATGAGCCTCTAAGGGCTATCCTATTTTTTATTGCCGCCAAAAAGTCGAACAGTCTGCCTTATCCAAAATATTAAACTCGATCAATTTCTCAAGTAATGAGAAATCAACCGGACTATCCCACTGGATACGTACCAACTGCTTGGTGTGATCATAGCCAGCCTGTACAATTTCATCAGAAAAATGATTAATCCCTGCCCTTTCAGGGGCGACAGCCAAATGATGCTTGGCTACGCTAAAGCCAATAATAAATGTGCCGTGATCGGTAAACATAGGCTGATTCCACGCAATTTTTGGCATTAAATTTGGAAATTTCTTGGTTACCCAAGCCAAAACTTCTTCCGTTCGGGCCCGATGTTGCGGGCTATCAATATGCGATAAATATTCTGCGAAAACTTCCATGTTGTTCCCTCCTAAAATAAAAATTATGTCGTTCATAGAAGTTCCTCAAACCCATCGTTAAAACTCCTCCTAGAATCGCTCAGACACGTTCTTAAATAACATCTATTTCCAAATATACATATTTAACAACCTAGGTAGTCAAAATGGCTTAAAACGCACATTAGAGGCTTTAAGAAGTATCTAACTTGTATCGCTAGCGATAACTGGTCTGTCTAAAAGTATCTAACTACATGTCAGATAAAAAAACAATAAAAACAAAACAATTACCCCCATTTAATCAAGATAAGAAAAAACACGCCCATTCGAAAAACCGTCCAGAACACGCTAACTCCACGGGCGAAGACCTATCTGAAAACCCATCATCGCTTGCTAAATCCGCCTATGGAATCGTTGGATGAAGAAAGTAGAGAACGGCTGGAACTGCTGCTGAACTACTCTGTGCTGCTCCACAGCGTATGGGTGTGGAAAGAAGCGTTCACGACTTAGTATGACTGCTCGCCGAGCTTTGGCGTTGCCAAACTGGGATTTGAGCGTTGGTGTGAGCGAGGCGATCAACTTGACCATGCTGCTGTCCGAAGTGCGCCATAGTCGTATTAAAGCCTTTCAACGTCGCCATTACTTCACACGAAATTACAGCCGCTATAAAGCAGGCATTCTCTCATCGAATGTAACTGTTATCGGATGCTCGGTTAGCTGTCAAGCACTGATTATGAGGTTGAGCCGTAATCCTTACTATTTATCTACGTGTAGATCAAATAAAAGGTTAAACAATGGATCAAAAGCAACAACTTGAAATGGTACAAAAATTGCATGAAAATGTCGTGGGTACTGGCTTCGCGCTGCAACCTAGTGCAAGTATCTCCTTACAAATGCAGGAAGTCATCGTTCCTACTTCTGTTGGCGGTACTCGAGTCTTGGTATACGTGGTTTGGCAAATGTTGATTTGTTGCCTACAGGCGAAGATCGAGCAGGAATAGTCGCTGGTAAAATTAAAATGCTTGAATTTGATGATCAACACTTTTATCCAGCCAAAGAAGCCATTGATATGTATCATCATTATTTTGAGGATATCAAATTATTTGCAGAGATGGGGTTTAAAACCTATCGTATGTCGATATCATGGTCTAGAATTTTTCCGAATGGTGATGATGAAAAAGCAAATGAAGATGGTTTGAAATTTTATGAGGATATATTTCTAGAATTACGAAAGTACAATATCGAGCCACTAGTAACTTTGACTCATTTTGATGTACCCGTTACTCTTATCCAAAAGTACGGTTCATGGCGTAATCGTAAAATGATCGTTTTTTATGAAAATTACTGTCGTACCGTCTTCAATCGATACAAAGGGCTAGTCAGATATTGGTTGACTTTTAATGAAGTAAATATGATTCTGCATGCACCTTTTATTGGCGCAGGCTTGTGTTTTGAACCAGATGAGAATGAAGAGCAAGTAAAATATCAAGCGATGCACCATCAATTAGTATCCAGTGCTATTGCAACTAAAATAGCGCATGAAGTTGATCCAAAGAATATGATTGGCTGTATGCTAGCTGGAGGAAATAATTATCCATTTTCTTGTCGTCCAGAGGATTACGCCAAAGCAATCGAAAAAGATCGAGAAAATTATCTCTTTATTGACATTCAATCTCGAGGCGCCTATCCGAATTATGCAATTAAAAAATTTGAACGAGAGAACATCCACATCGAAATGGAAAAAGGGGATCAGGAAGTCTTAAAACAGTATACTGTTGATTTTATTTCTTTCTCCTATTACTCTTCACGGGTTGTTGCCACTGATTCATCTGTTACGAATGAAACGGCTGGAAATATATATAAATCCATTAAAAATCCTTATTTGGAATCTTCCGAATGGGGGTGGCAGATTGACCCATTAGGATTGAGATCAGCGCTGAATGTTATATATGATCGCTATCAAAAACCACTATTTATTGTGGAAAATGGGCTTGGCGCAATAGATACTCCAGATGAAAACGGCTATGTAGAAGATGATTATCGAATCGATTACCTGCGTGAACATATTAAGGCATTCAAAGCAGCAGTCGAAGAAGATGGCGTTGAGTTGATGGGGTATACAACTTGGGGATGTATTGATCTAGTTAGTGCTAGTAAGGGCGAAATGAGTAAACGTTATGGATTCATTTATGTTGATCGTAATGATGAAGGGGGAGGGACGCTGAAACGTAGTAAGAAAAAATCATTTTATTGGTACCAAAAAGTTATTCAAAGCAACGGAGAAGATTTATCATAACCATTAAAAATCCACAAATGTGAGGCCCAAATCCACCTGCTATGAGCAGGTGGTTATTTAATTGTAAATGATACATCGAACTGTGCTATAGTTGACAAAAGGTTGTGATGAATTTATGTATCTTTTTCAACAAATAGAAGAAGTTATTTTACAATATAATGATACGAGAAGAGCCATTGGCGAATTTGTACTTAAAGAAAAATTGAATTTACGCCATATGAGTATGAATGAAGTAGCAAAAGGGACGTATACATCGAAAGCAACTTTAGTAAGATTTGCTCAGACGATCGGGTATTCTGGATGGCGTGAGTTTATCACGGCGTTTATGGAAGAAGTTTTGTATGAGGAAAGATCTCGTGCAGAAGTAGACCCGAATTTCCCTTTCCAGGAACAAGATTCCTACGAAAAAATTGCGAATAATATTGGGGTCTTACAAGCCGAAAGTATTTCAGATACGCTCAATATACTTAATGTAAATATGCTAAATCAAGCAGTGCAAATTTTGACCAATGCCAACAAAATAACATTATTTTGTATAAGTCCCTATATTTATTTAGCAGAAGTTTTCCGGCGTAAAATGTTAACAATCGGGGTGATTGTTGAAATTGCTAATCCTCTTGAGGCAAGTTTGTCAGCACAAGTATTAACAGAGAGAGATTGTGCAATTTTAATATCTTATTCTGGAAACAATGAAATTCTAGAACCGATATCGCACATAAGTGCGCTGGAAAAACGTGGTGTAAAGATAATTGGTATAACTAGCGTTGGGGATAATTTTATTAGAAAACATGTTGATTGTGTGTTGACCATGTCTTCTAGAGAAAGGTTATATAGTAAAATATCCAATTTCGCAACTGAAGAATCTGTACACTTTCTCTTAAATGTTTTGTTTTCCTGTTACTTTAAGCAAAATTATCAAGTAAACATTGATCATAAAATCTTTAATGCGAAGGAAATAGAACGACAAAGATTTTCAACTCTCAATAATATCAAGGAGAGTCCTTAAATATAAAAATCTCTATCAATAGGAGACTTTCTATTCTATTGAAGGGCTCTTAAGAATGTAGTTAAGAAGTCGCCATTTTGGCGGCTTTTTTAATTTATCGATATAAAATCCTCTCACAACTCAAGTGCAATTCTTTGTCCTAAATGCTGAATGTTCACAAATCTCATATTTTGAATTGCACAACACATGCTTATGTACACAAAAAGGAAGAAGTATATATCATAAATATGAATCTAAAGATCTTTAATGTTGGGTTGTTTAATGTATAAAAAAACTATTTTCATTACTTTTTACTTATTTTCCGAATGATTATCTAATTTCAATAAAATATCCAAATTAATATCCGATAACTTATAGTGTGCCTTAAGAAGGGGGAGGGAATCAGGAGCAGAAACTGATGTTTAGTCATAGAGTTTGGCACGTTCCTTAAAAAAAAAATTTTCACATTGTGAGAGGAAGAAATCTAGTGAAGAGCAAATTACGATTAATTTTGAGTTTGATGATTGTTATTACTTCCATTATGTCAACTTGTTTGCCTATTCATTTGGCCAGCGCAGCGACAGGTCCGAGAATTATGGAAAACCTGGGGCGAGGAGTTGTCGCTGTACGAAATGGTTCCGATGTTTTTGTCAGCTGGCGTTTACTTGCATTAGATCCTTCAGAAATCGGATTTAATGTATATCGAAAAATATCAGACGGCACAACAGTCCAATTAAAAAGCTCGGTTTTGACTGATGTTTATGAATCTACAGAAAAAAACGTAGCAGGCAAACAAAACAGTTCGGTTCTGACAGACGTCTACCAATATTCAGCAAAAGGTATAGCAATCAAACTTAACAGTTCAGTTCTATATGGCGGTACCAATTTTACTGATATTACGGCTGATCTTGAAAGGATAATACCTATTACGTCAAGCCCGTTATTAACGGAGTGGAAAAACCAGCCAGTTCATCATTTAATTTACCGGCAAATTCCTCCGATGAACCAGCTTTCGTCATTCCAATAAAAAGCGGAGGTAAGATTGGTAACGTATGGGTGGGAGACTTTGATGGGGATCATGAATACGATTTTCTTCTGTCTCGTAACAGAACGACCACACAAACGCTTGAAGCCTATAAACGTGATGGCACCTTTTTGTGGTCTATGGATCTCGGGCCAAACAGTACCAATCAGAACAATATCTCACCTGGTTCTACAGCGATTGATACAGGGATGTGGGATGGTGTTACGGTTTATGATTTAAATGGAGACGGCAAAGCGGAAGTCGTTCTCAGAATCGCAAATGGTGTTACTTTTGGTGATGGTATTGTATGGTCCACGACCGATAGCGACGATACACAATGGCTTGCCGTGCTTGACGGCATGTCAGGAAAACTCAAAAAATACAGTGCAATCCCTGACGATTATATCTCAGAAGGACCTCTTGGTTTACAATTAGGAATTGGTTATCTCAATGGCACAACACCGAGTATTGTCGCTTTTATTGTCAAAAGAAAATAAAGTTCTAGACTGAAAAATAAAGTGTTAGACTCAGCAAATAAAGTTATAGACTGACGATGCCATCATTAAGCTCCCTC